>NZ_QWLE01000286.1:0-619 GCF_009917365.1 Neglectibacter sp. X4
CCCTCGTATTATAAAAGAGTAGTATTTATAGCCCCCTCTCCAGGGGTATGCTACACTGTTTAGGATGCTGTGGATTGGTATTACATCCCTACCGCCGGACGGTTCATGGGAGGCTCCAACCACAGCCCTTTGCAGTATTGTTGATCAGTTAGATACCGCCAGACGGTTTATATCGAACGAGGTTACAAGAGCAAAGTGTCCTGTGGTCCTAAACAGCATCGAATATCATCTTGGAGGTATCATCATGATTTGCGTTGGGATCGATGTGGCGAAGGACAAACACGACTGTTTCATCATGAACTCGGAGGGCGAAGTCTTGGCAGACGTGTTTACCGTTCCGAACAGCCGGGAGGGTTTCGAGTTTCTATTGCGGCAGATTCGCTCCTGTACCTCAAAGTCGGACAAAATAAAAGTAGGGCTTGAGGCTACAGGACACTACAGCTACAATATCCTCGGGTTTCTTCTTGACAACGGTATGCCAACCTTTGTCATCAACCCACTGCACACCAACCTTTACCGGAAGAGCCTCAGCCTTCGCCAAACCAAGACTGACCGTGTCGACGCGCGGACGATTGCAACTATGCTCATGTCTGATGTGGACCTCAAGTCCTACACAGAC
>NZ_QWLE01000288.1:0-610 GCF_009917365.1 Neglectibacter sp. X4
TCTGCTCAAAACAAGCCTTGACAGATACCCCAAGCCTCCGAAGTGCGTGGGTTGTCCCAGAGTGCGGGACAACGTGGTTATAGGAAATTTCCGATAACGTAGGCAAGCAATGAGCCGGAATATCCTTTTGGGATATTCCGGCTCGCTTAAAGGGATTTCTACCACCTTTTCCCGCCCTGCATCGGCGCGGCTTTCCTCGGTGGAAAACAGATCATCGACCGATGCCAGCTCTACTTTTTTCGCGCTGCTTTTCAAGTTTCAACACCTCCTTAGTCAGATTTGCGTAACCCTCCGCTACTTTGCCGCCTGGGTCATGGGAGAAAATGCTCTTGCCCTCTGCGCTGATTTCCTTTGCCCGGACAGAATGGGGAATCTCGGTTCCGAACACCTTGATTTTACTGCCGTAGGTTTCCCGCAGCAGGGCGGCAATCTCTTTGGCGAAGTTAGTGCGGTTGTCCACCATTGTCAGCAGAATACCGTCTATTTGCAGTTTCGGGTTGATCTGCCGCTTGACCTTGTTCACCGTAGAGAGCAGCTGTTCCAGCCCTTTGGCGGGCAGGTACTCCGCCTGGACGGGAATTATAATCCTGTTGGCAGCGGCCAGGGCGTT
>NZ_QWLE01000289.1:0-608 GCF_009917365.1 Neglectibacter sp. X4
CCTCTTTTATATGACTTGAGGGCTTCGATAAGCTGCCGCTGTTTGACGATTCGATTGTCCAAAAGGGAAAGGATCGAAGCTATTTTCTGCTGCTCTTTGTGGGTTGGCACACCAACCTTGTATTCAAGTATTTGAGTTTTGTCCCCACGAGGCATTTTTGAGCCTTTAACGCCACTCATAACATGGGTAATGAAATCCTCTCTCGCTATGTTATAGTATAAATAGTCAGGGTTAATGTTCGCAGAATGCAGCACAAGGACATCTGTGTTACAACACCCAGCAAAGTTAGCTTTCCAGATTTTTTTTAGATACGGACGAATATTGGCAATTAGCACATCTCCCGAAGCAAAAGGAATGCCCGAAACAATCGCCTCGTCTTTATACGGTTCCATACCGGCGAAATTTTGTAACATATTCTCGGTACTTACATATTTACTTTTTGGTACGATGTCCTTTCCGGTTTGATAGTATGAAATATCTGAGAGGCGAGACAATTCCCATGTTTCATTAAACTCCGGAAATCTCAGTTTGGGTACATGAACCCCTTGACTATTACTTGAGGATACTTTTCCCATAAAAATTACACCTCCTCGTCAAAGGGAAAATCA
>NZ_QWLE01000290.1:0-606 GCF_009917365.1 Neglectibacter sp. X4
CATGTCAGGTTTGTACGTTTTAATACCACTGCCAATAGAATAATTCCGACGGCTTTGTGAAGCACATTTTCTCCAATTGCCGTTTTTTCCGGCCCGGCGGACTTCGGGACATTTTGTCCCAAAGTGTCCCCGGCCTTGATGCGCTGGAGCACCAGCGGGAGCTCCTCAAGGGAAATGCTCATGCCCCGCACGATGTCCACGATTTCCTCGTTCTCGGCCTCCTTGTGTTTCTGTTCCAGCTCTTTCAGCCGGGCCTGCTGGTCGCTGATTTTGCCCTTGACCTTTTCCATCTCGGCCATGATTTTTGCGCTCTTGCTTATCGCCATTGAAAACCTCCTTTTCATGGTAAACGCCCGTAGGCGTAGAAGTGGGCCTGCCAGTAGCTGCTGTTTAAGTTGGCGTAGCTGATAGGGTCGCCACAGTGCAGCATCATCCCGTCCCCCACATAGATGCCACAGTGGGAGACTCCCGGGGTGTCATAGGTTCCCTTGAAAAAAACCAAATCTCCGGGGCGCGGGGAACTGGTTCTGGTGCAGATGTTGTAAAGCCCCTGGGCCCCCAGCCGCCCCACGTTCCAGCCGGAATGATTGACTACCCACGAAACAA
>NZ_QWLE01000031.1:0-38661 GCF_009917365.1 Neglectibacter sp. X4
TTTTCCCATTTGTCAAGCCTTTTTTATGCTTTTTTCTTATTTTGCTCTTTTATACCTTTAACTTAATGACATTGCCCCATGTGGTATCCTACAACACTTTCATAAGGGAGCGCCACAGTGGATGGAAATCCGAAGCGACAGACAAAAAGGGCTGAGCTATGTGGAGCTGGGACGGAAGTACCACATGGACCCACGGACAGCAAAGCGGTACGCGGAATCACCGCAGAAGCCGGAGTACACATTGAGCGAACCCAAGCCAACAAAGATGGACCCGTACAAGCAGATCGTGGACGAATGGCTGGAGGAAGCGCCGTATTCGGCACTGCGGATTCTGGAGAAGCTGCGGGAGATGGGATTCAACGGGGGCTACAGCATCGTCAAGGCGTATGTGAGCAGCCGGAAGATGGACTTGAATGAGAAAGCAACAGTGCGGTTTGAGACGATGCCTGGTAAGCAGGGACAGATGGACTGGGGGTTCTTCGAGGATCACCTGGTGTACGAGGACGGGAAGTGGAAGAAGCTGTACTGCTTTCTCATGATACTGGGGTATTCGCGGATGCGGTACATCGAGTTTGTAACGGATATGAGCACAAACACACTGATTCGGTGCCATCAAAACGCATTTCGGTACTTTGGAGGATACCCGGAGGAGATTCTGTACGATAACATGAAGCAGGTAGTCATCAAGCGGCTTTTGAAGCAGGAGGACTCCACGCTAAACCGGCAGTTTGAGGATTTCGCGGGATTCTACGGCTTCAAACCTATCCTGTGCCGGCCATACCGAGGTCAGACCAAGGGGAAAGTGGAACGGACGGTTCAGTTTGTAAGAGATAATTTCATGGTGGGGATCAAGTACAACAGCCTGGCGGACTTGAACGGACAGGCCCTGGCCTGGTGCAACAAGGTCAATGGCAAAGTTCATGCCACCACCAACGAGATTCCCTTTGAGCGGCTGAAAAAAGAGGGCCTGAGCCCTCTCTCCCGTGAGTACATCATCGACAAAATCAACCTGAGGCGGGTACAAAAAGACTGCCTCATCTCGTACGCCGGCAATCAGTACTCCGTGCCAGCGGAGTACATCGGCAAAGATGTGGCAGTCGTGGCCCTCGACAGTATGCTGGCTGCGTATTACGAGGGGAAGCAGATCGCTCTGCACCGAATATCGTACCAAAGGAAGGACATTGGAGATTGACCAGCTTATTCAGAAAAGCTATGAAGACATGACCAAGGGCCTGCTGTCCGAGGAACGTTTTGCCACGCTGACGGTATCCCTGGAAAATGAACAGCGGCAGTTGAAAGTGGATATTCCAGCATTGGAGGACAGCTTGAACACCACCGCCGATAAAGCCGATGATTTGCAGAAGTTCATCCAGCGGGCCAGACAGGTGACCCGGCTGACGGAGCTGACGCCTGAAATCGTCCACGAGTTCATTGACAAGATTGTGATATCCAAGCCGGAGAAGATAGATGGCAAGCGGCATCAGAAGGTGGACATCTACTACAGCACCATCGGTCTTTGGACAGCGCCGGAGCCGGAAACGCTGGAACAGGAATATATGGCCTACTATCAAGCCATGCAGAAGCGTAGGAAAAGGACGGCATAGCCGTCCCACATAAAGAGATTTTTTTACAGGTAGCCCGAAGGGTGGCACTTCTTTACGAAGTGCCACCCTTGCCTGCCGGTTCTTTTTTATATACGTATCCCCCTCTGGTCAAAACCAGAGGGGGATTTCATACAGGGCATCTGTTTGGGATCAGCTTACTGGATAATGCTCTCCCCGGTCATTTCAGCGGGCTGGGGCAGGCCCAGGATTTTCAGCATGGTGGGGGCGATATCTGCCAGCCGCCCCCCTGCCCGCAGGGTGCAGGGATGGTTGATGACGCAGAAGGGGACAGGATTGGTGGTGTGGGCGGTAAAGGGAGAGCCGTCGTTTTCCACCATCTTATCCGCGTTTCCGTGGTCGGCGGTGAGCAGCACGCAGCCGCCCATCTCCTTCACCGCTTCCACAACCCGGCCCACGCAGGCATCCACAGCCTCTACAGCCTTTACAGCGGCCTCGAACACGCCAGTGTGGCCTACCATGTCACAGTTGGCGTAATTGAGGATGAGGGCGTCATATTTGCCGGACTTCACAGCTTCCACCATCTTGTCCGTAACCTCATAGGCGCTCATCTCCGGCTGTAAATCATAGGTAGCCACAGAGGGGGACTTCACCAGGATGCGATCCTCGCCGGGATACTGCTTTTCCACGCCGCCGTTAAAGAAGAAGGTGACATGGGCATATTTTTCTGTTTCCGCAATGCGGAGCTGGGTCATGCCCTTCTGGGAGATGTACTCGCCAAAGGTGTTCTCCAGGGATTCGGGCTTGTAGGCCACGTCCACGTTAGGCATGGTGGCGTCATACTGGGTCATGCACACGAAGTTCAAGGGGAAGAAGCCATTCTTCCGCTCAAAGCCGGAGAAGTCCGGATCTACCAGGGTGCGGGTGATTTCCCGGGCGCGGTCAGGCCGGAAGTTGTAGAAAATGACGGAATCGCCAGCTGCAACAGGCTCTGCGCCTTCGCAGACGGTGGGAATTACAAACTCGTCCGTCACTTCCTTGTCATAGGAATTCTGCACAGCGCACACAGGGCACTCTGCCTTTTCGCCCACGCCATAAACCATGGCGGCATAGGCCTTCTCCACCCGCTCCCAGCGGTTATCCCGATCCATGGCATAATACCGGCCCATAACAGTGGCCACCTTGCCCACGCCGATTTCCTCCAGCTTTTTCAAAAGCTCTGCCACATAGTCCTTGCCGCTGCTGGGGGGCACGTCCCGACCGTCCAGGAAACAGTGGACAAACACCTTCTCAAGGCCCATGCGCTTTGCCATTTCCAAAAGGGCGTACAGGTGGGTGTTGTGGCTGTGTACGCCGCCGTCAGACAGCAGGCCCATGAAATGCAGTGCCTTGCCGTTTGCCTTGGCAGACTCCATAGCCTTCACCAGGGCAGGGTTCCTGTCCATTTCCCCGTCTTGGGCGGACTTGGTGATGCGGGTCAGCTCCTGGTACACAATGCGGCCGGCGCCAATGTTGGTGTGGCCCACTTCACTGTTTCCCATTTGCCCGTCGGGCAGTCCCACATCCATGCCGGAGGCCCCGATTTTCGTTACGGGGTTTTCCTTCAAAATCTTATCTAACTGAGGGGTATTGGCGGCTACAATGGCGTTGCCCTCTTTCCCAGCAATGCCAAAGCCGTCTAAAATCATCAGAACGAGAGGTTTTTTCAAATGGTACGACCACCTTTCTATATATTCAAAGCTTTTGCGCCACCAGCAAATAGCGGTGGATGGTTCCTTCCACGCAGCCCTGGCGCTCCAAAATCTCCTGTGCCTCCAACAGCCGGGGCAGGCAGGAATCCACAGAAAAGCCGGGGAATTCCCAGGGGATAATGCGGGCGAACCACACCAGCGCCCCTACATCATAAAAGCGGATGGGCCGAAAGGCCTCCTCTCCCTGCAGGATGGCAAAGCCCGCGCCTGCAAAACGCCTGGCCTGCTCCTCCAGATTCAGCCCTGGAAAGGGCTTAGGCTTACTGGGCAGCAGCAGTTCTACCAAAGCCCGGTCGTTGTCCTCCCCCACCTGCTGGGTGATGAAAAGGCCGCCTGGCTTTAAAATACGGTGCAGCTCTATGGGGTCAAACGCTCCATGGCGGTTTGTCACCACGTCAAAGGCGCTGTCCCCAAAGGGCAGGGCGGCAGAATCAGCCGCCTCCCGGAAATCTATCCCCAGGGGCTTGAGGGTTTCCCCACACAGCTTCACGTTAGGCGGATACCCTTCTGTGGCGCTGGTCAGGGAATACGGGTGCCCCAGGGAGAGCAGGAACTCCCCGCCGCCTGTATCTATGTCCAGCAGGCGGTGCTCCGGCCTCAAGCGCTCTCCTATGACTGCCCTGAAATCCCAGGGCAGATCGTCCTCTTCTTCGTAACGCCCATGGATGTGGGAAAAATCCCAGCCCACCATGCGGACAGCTTCTTCCTCGGCCTTCCAGGCCTTATATAGCTGTTCGTTCAATATATCTGCTCCTTTTCATTTAGTATACCCAAATGCCGGTGCAGAAAGCCTGGCAGCATGGCTCCCGGTGCAGCTTTCAGGCTAATCCCGCACCGGGCCGTTATCTCGAACGAATACCATAAAGGCCCACCTTCCTTCCAAATAGAGAAGCCAAGCAGGCCCGCTGCTCCCTAAGAACAGCGGGGCCTGGTGATTTGTTTTTGGATCAACCCTTTTTGAAAAAAGGGTTGCAGGAATCCAGGGGACAGCGTCCCCTGGCAGGGTTTGGGGCAGCGCCCCAATCAGCCCTTGGTCGCCGCCTCCACAATAGCCGCGAAGTCGGCAGGCTTCAGGGAAGCGCCGCCAATAAGGCCGCCGTCCACGTCGGGCTGGGCCAGCAGCTCGGCTGCATTTGCGGCGTTCATGGAGCCGCCGTACTGGATGGTGATGCCGTCGCCGGCAGCGCAGTCGTACAGTTCCTTAATCGTCTCGCGGATAACAGCGCACACCTCGTTTGCCTGCTCGGCTGTGGCGGTTTTGCCGGTGCCGATGGCCCACACAGGCTCATAGGCGATGATGATGCGCTTTAATTCCTCCTTGGTCACGCCGCCTAAAGCAATCTTGGTCTGCATGGCAACCAGTTCGCTGGTGATGCCCTGCTCCCGCTGCTCCAGGGTTTCGCCTACGCAGAGGATAACGGTAAGCCCGGCGTCCAGGGCAGCGCGGGTGCGGTCGTGTACGGTTACGTCAGTCTCGCCAAAATACTGGCGGCGCTCGCTGTGACCGATGATGACGATGTTCACGCCCATGGAGCTGAGCATGTCAGCGGAAATTTCCCCGGTGAAAGCGCCGGACTTGGCCCAGTGGCAGTTCTCCGCGCCAATCTGGATGTTGGTGCCCTTGGCGGCTTCCTGGGCAGCCCACAGATCTACATAGGGCGTGCAGGCAACCACGTCGCAGCCAGCGTCCTTTACCAGGGGGGCAATGGCGGCAATCAGCTCTCTGGCCTCCTCAGGGGTCTTGTTCATCTTCCAGTTTCCGGCGATAACGGCCTTGCGTACAGCTTTATTCATAAAAATCAGTCCTCCAAAGTTTTTTGCAGATCGCCTTTCAGATCTTCAATAAGCTTCTGTTTTTTTTCCAT
Organism: Neglectibacter sp. X4; assembly: GCF_009917365.1. Classification (NCBI taxonomy): domain Bacteria; kingdom Bacillati; phylum Bacillota; class Clostridia; order Eubacteriales; family Oscillospiraceae; genus Neglectibacter; species Neglectibacter sp. X4. The sequence goes on from NZ_QWLE01000031.1 coordinate 5,179, forward strand.
ATCTTCTTCTGCGTGGATGTCATTTAAGTCGCGGATGATCATGCGCAGAAACGCGCAGAATTGTTTATCTGCTCGTCCCATGGGAGATGCTCCTTTTCATGGCAAGTCTGAAAAGAGGGCGGAGAAACCCCCGCCCTCCCGTATCAGGCAATTATTTCTCGTTGAGGCAGGCAATGCCGGGCAGCTCCAGGCCCTCCAGGAACTCCAGGGAAGCGCCGCCGCCAGTGGAGATGTGGGTCATCTTGTCGGCAAAGCCCAGCTTCTCTACAGCAGCCGCGGAGTCGCCGCCGCCGATGATGGAGATAGCGCCGCTTTCTGCCACAGCCTTAGCCACGCTGATGGTGCCGGCGGCAAAGTTCTCCCACTCGGAAACGCCCATGGGGCCGTTCCACACCACAGTGCCCGCGTTCTTCACAGCGTCAGCGAACATCTCGGCAGTCTTGGGGCCGATATCCAGGCCCATCCAGCCTTCGGGAATCTTGGTGGACTCCACTACCTGGCTCTCGGTGTTGGGATCGAACTCCTTGCCCACCTTGGTGTCAACAGGCAGCAGGAACTTCACGCCGTTCTTCTCTGCGTTTGCCATGGTTTCCTTGGCAAGCTCCAGCTTATCCTCCTCGCAGATGGAGGTGCCGATGGAATGGCCCTGGGACTTTAAGAAGGTATAGGCCATGCCGCCGCCGATAATCAGGGTGTCCACCTTGCTGATGAGGTTGTCGATAACGCCGATTTTGTCGGAAACCTTAGCGCCGCCCAGGATAGCCACGAAGGGGCGCTTAGGCTCGGTGAGGGCGCCGCCCATAACGGTGATTTCCTTCTGGATCAGGTAGCCGCACACAGCGGGCAGATAGTGGGAAACGCCTTCTGTGGAGGCGTGGGCCCGGTGGGCGGTGCCGAAAGCGTCGTTTACATAAATTTCAGCCAGGGAAGCCAGGGCCTTGGCGAAATCGGGATCGTTCTTTGTCTCCTCGGCGTGGAAGCGGATGTTCTCCAGAATCATCACGTCCCCGTCCTTCAGGGCAGCGGCCTTTGCCTGGGCGTCGGGGCCGATGCAGTCGGAGGCCATCACAACTTCCTTGCCCAGCAGCTTGCCCAGTTCTGCCGCAACAGGAGCCAGGGAGAACTTCTTCACGTCGCCCTTAGCGGCTTCCAGAGCCTTGGCGGTGGCCTCAGCCTGCTCTGCCTCGGGCATGGCGTCGATCTTTTTCTTCTCCTTCTTGTCCAGCTTCACAGTCTCATTGAAGATGTTGTGGGGGCGGCCCATGTGGGAGCAGAGGATAACCTTTGCGCCATGATCGGAAAGATACTTCACAGTGGGCAGGGCGCCGACAATGCGCTTGGTGTCGGTTATAGCGCCGTCCTTCATGGGAACGTTAAAGTCGCAGCGCACCAGCACCTTCTTGCCGCTAACGTCAATGTCCTCCACAGTCTTCTTGTTGAGATAGTTCATGTCCATGCACTCCTTTATTTTGATAATAAAATTGTGAAAGATTGCACAAATTTCCATCTAAAATTATAGTACAGACCGGCCTGCATTTCAAGACAAAATTTAGGAAAACCGCCACATTTTTGCATATTTTTTTCAGGGGGCACGATATGTAGCCCCCGGCAATGATCAGATGCTTTGTCATACCTGTCCTCCGCGCGCCAAAAGCTTTCGGGCCAAATCCAACAGGGGGCCTTTTTCGTTGGGGGCCTCCCCTGCCCGCACCTGGCCCAGCAAGGTGTGCAGCGCCCTGCCTAGGAAAGGCCCGGGCTGAAAGCCCAGCTCCAGCAAGTCCCGGCCCTGCACTGCCAACTGGCTTATGGGCAGGGGGTTCCCGGCCCATATCTGCATGATTTCCTTCCGCATGCGGTTTGGGAACCGCAGCCGCCGCAGCACACCTTCCGCCTGGGCCGCCGGAAGGCTATGAAGCAGCGCCGCCCACCCGGCAGCGCCGCCTTCGGAGGGCAGCTTTACATCCCCACAGGGTATTTCCGGGAAAAGGACGCGGAAAACCTCTGCATATTCGTGCAGGATTTTTTCCGCCCATGCCCCTGCCAGCAGCTTGTCCATCTCAGCCTGCACCCGCTCGCCGGAAATGTCCTCCAGCAGGCGGGCCAAGGTCAGCAGGGCCTTTTCCGTATTTTCCTCTATGGCAAAGCCCAGCACAGCCCCAAAGCGCAGGCAGCGCAGGATGCGCAGGGCGTCCTCCTGGAAGCGCCGTTCCGGCTCCCCCACGCAGCGGAGAAGCCCCCTCTGCAAATCCGCCTGACCCCCAAAGCAGTCCCGCAGGCCCCTTTGGGGATGCCAGGCCATAGCGTTTATAGTGAAATCCCGCCGGAGCAAATCCTCCTCCAGGCAGGAGGTGAATTCCACCTTGTCCGGGCGGCGGCGATCGGAATAAGCCCCTTCCCGGCGGAAGGTGGTGATTTCCACAGGCCCCCCGGAGGTGATGGCTGTGACAGTGCCATGCCTGAGGCCTGTTTCCGCCTGGGAAAACTCCGCCAGGGCCTTCTTCGTCTGTTCCGGCAGGGCAGAGGTGCATACGTCCCAGTCGGCAGGGGCGCGGCCCAAAAGGGCGTCCCGCACGCAGCCCCCCACGCACCAGGCCTCAAACCCGGCGGCCTCCAGCTTTTCCAGCACCTCTCCCGCATAGGGCGGCAGGCTGAACATCACGTCCCGCCTATTGCTGCCCGGCCCAGCCCATGCTGCGCTTTACGGCCTCGTGCCAGCGGGCAATGTCCTGCTCCCGGCGGCGGGGCTCCATTTCCGGGGTAAACACCGCGTTCTCCCGCCAGATGCCGGCAAGCTCCTGCATACTGTCCCACACCCCTACCGTCAGGCCCGCCATCATGGCGCTGCCCAGGGCCGTGGTTTCCAGGCAGTGGGGCCTGCGCACCTTCACCCCCAGGATGTCGGACTGGTACTGCATTAAGAACCGGCTGCGGGAAGCGCCGCCGTCCACCCGCAGCTCTGCCATGCTCACCCCGGACTCCTTCTCCATGGTGCGCACCAGGTCGCAGCTTTCCAGGGCAATGCTCTCCAAAACCGCCCGGCACAGGTGGGCGCGCTTGGTGCCCCGGGTTACCCCCAGCAAAGCGCCCCGGGCATACATATCCCAATAGGGGGCGCCAAGGCCTGTAAAGGCCGGCACAAAGGCCACGCCTCCCGCGTCCTCCACGCTTTCGGCAAGGGCGTCGGCCTCCTGGGGGGTTTTGATAAGCTCCAGCTCGTCCCGCAGCCACTGGATGGCAGAGCCTGCGTTAAAAGCGCTGCCCTCCAGGGCATAGCACACCTTCCCCCCCACCTTCCAGGCAATGGTGGTGATAAGGCCGTTTTTAGACTTTACAGGGCGGTCGCCTGTGTTCATCAGCACAAAGCAGCCTGTGCCATAAGTGTTTTTGGCCATGCCCTTCTGGAAGCAGCACTGGCCGAACAGGGCGGCGTGCTGGTCCCCCGCAATGCCCGCAATGGGGATCTCCTCCCCCAAAAGATCCGGGCTGCACATGCCCACAATCTCCCCGGACTCGCATACCCTTGGCAGGGCGCTGCGGGGGATGCCCAGCTCTTCCAGCATGGTTTCGTCCCAGCACAGGCGGCGGATGTCAAAGAGCATGGTGCGGGAGGCGTTTGTCACGTCGGTAACAAACGTCTTGCCCTCCGTAAGGGAGAACACCAGCCAGGTGTCAATGGTGCCAAAGCGCAGGCGGTCTTTTTTGGCAAGCTCCCGGGCGGCAGGCACATGGTCTAAAATCCACTTCATCTTTGTGCCGGAAAAATAGGGGTCGATGAGAAGCCCTGTGGCGTCCCGGATATAGTCCTCCATGCCCCCGGCCTTTAAGCGCTCGCACTCCGGGGCTGTGCGGCGGCACTGCCATACAATGGCGTTGCACACCGGGATGCCCGTCACCGCGTCCCAGGCCACAGTGGTTTCCCGCTGGTTTGTGACGCTGATGGCGGCAATGTCCGCCGCCGTCACCCCGGCCTGGGCCACAGCCTGGCGCATGGCAAAGAGGGTGGTGTTGAGGATTTGCACAGCGTCATGCTCCACGAACCCGGGCTGGGGGTAAATCTGGGGGAACTCCTGCTGGCCCATGCCCGCAATGCCGCCGAAGGCGTCGAACAATACGGCCCGGGAACTGGTGGTGCCCTGGTCTAACGAAAGGATGTACTTGCCAATCAACATAGAATCACCTTATTCCTCATCTGTCTTTTTGTGGCTTTCCCACGGAAATATAGGGCTGTCCGGTAAGTTTATGGACATTATAGCATACCAGCAGGCTTTGCGCAAGACAGGGAAAGGGGAAAGAGCCGGCCTGAAAGAGGCAGGAAGGCCTTGCTTTTTCACTCTACGGAGCGTAGAATGGAGGGAGTTTTGGCATATTCTACGGTTCGTGTGTGTGAAAGCGGCGGAAAACAGGCTACAATAGGGCCAGAAAGGAGGCAGGGCATGGATCAAAACAAAACCGGCAAATTCATTGCCGGAGAACGCAAACGCAAGGCCCTCACCCAAAAGCAACTGGCGGAGATGCTGGGCATCAGCGACAAGACCGTATCCAAATGGGAGCGGGGAGGCGGCTTCCCGGAAGTCTCGCTGCTGCTGCCCCTGTGCAGGGAGCTGGATATAACCGTCAACGAGCTGCTGGCCGGGGAGCGGGTGGCGGAGGAGGACTATAAAAAGAAAGCGGAGGAAAACATGATGAACCTTGTAAAGGAAGCCCAGGAAAGCAGGAAGAAGATTATCCTGTCCGCCCTGGTGGCGGCGCTGGCCATTCTGGCGGCACTGCCCCTGGTAATAGTGGCGGGGGCGCTGGAGATGGAAACCTGGCTGCGGTGCCTTTTAATTGGCATCGGCCTTGTAGTGGTCGTTTTAGGCATTATCATCGCCTGCGTTTTAGATCGGGACGCCGGGGCCTTCGAGTGCCCGGAATGCCACGAGCGGTTTGTGCCGGAAATGGGCGCCTACATTATGGGGCCTCACACCATCACAAAGCGGAAGCTGCGGTGCCCCAAATGCGGCGCGGTGAAGTATTGCAGGCACGTGCTGACGAAATAAAAGGGCCAAGGGGCGGCAGGGCATCCTGCCGCCCCTTGCAGTTATGCGTTTGTGCGTTTCTTACAACAAAACATCTGCGGAATAGGGCACTTTGCAGTTGTCATAATGTGGCAAAAGGTTTTTTGCAGTTTTTAGAAAAAATCACAAAAAATGCCTTGCCTTTTTCCAGGTGTTGTACTAGAATATAGGTGCATCCCTGTATGTGGGGCGCATAATTGTTAAAATTCCAGGAGGAGATCCCAATGGCAAAAGTAAAGATCGGCTTTATCGGCTGCGGCGGCATCGCCAACGGCAAGCATCTGCCCGGCATGGCCCAGCAGAAAGAGTATGTTGACCTGGTTGCTTTCTGCGACCTGATTCCCGAGCGCGCCGAGAAGGCTGCCAAGGAATATGGCACCCCCGACGCCAAGGTTTATACCGACTATCATGAGCTGCTGGCTGACAAGAGCATTGACGCTGTGCATGTCCTGACCCCCAACATCGCCCACTGCGAAATCACAGTGGCCGCCCTGGAGGCCGGCAAGCACGTTCTGTGCGAGAAGCCCATGGCTGCTACCACTGCCGACGCCAAGAAAATGCTGGAGGCCCGGGACCGCACCGGCAAGATGCTGACCATCGGCTATCAGTACCGCCACTTCCCCATGAACCAGGTTGCCAAGGGCATTGTGGACGATGGCTGGCTGGGCGATGTGTACTATGCTGAGGCCACCTACCTGCGCCGCCGGGGCGTTCCCACCTGGGGCGTGTTCACCGACAAGTCCAAGCAGGGCGGCGGCCCGCTGATCGACATTGGCACCCATGCTTTGGATCTGACCCTGTTCCTGATGAACAACTATGAAGTGGATTATGTGGTGGGCACTTCCTTCGAGAAGCTGGGCACCCTGCTGGATCCCAAGTTCCAGGGCCAGGTTGACCGCATGGGCAACCAGAATAGCTGGAACAACAAGACCTACGACGTGGAGGATTCCGCTGTAGGCCACATCAAGATGAAGAACGGCGCTGTTATCAACCTGCGCGCTGCCTGGGCCATCAACATGGCTGAGGACAATGGCGCCAACAACGAGGCTTATGCCACGCTGGTAGGCACCAAGGGCGGCCTTGACACTGTTTCCGGGCAGGCCCGCCTGAACCACGTGGTTGCCAGCCAGCCCGCTATCACCATGGTGGGCAACAAGGTTGCTTCCTATATCCCCGGCTTCAGCGCCGGCCCCGCTCCCGTCAGCAAGGAGCATGACATCTGGGTAAAGGCCCTGCGCGGCGAAGGCGAGTTGTTCGTCACGGCTGACCAGGCTTTCGTGGTTACCCGCATCCTGGATTCCATCTATGAGTCCTCCCGCACCGGCAAGCCCGTATACTTCGACTAATTAAAAAACCCGCCGCGATATTGCTCCTGTAATGAAACGGCAGGAATAGTTGGCGTTATCCCCCGTCTCCCAGGCGGGGGATAATATTGCGGTTTTGCTTGCAAATGGGCAGCAAAAGGCTTTTATGCTTTAAACGAGGATGTGTATTGTAATTGGATAACGTAAATCTGCAATTATACTCTTTTGGGTTCGACTGCCCCCTGACCCTGCTGGAAAAAATCAAGAAGGCAGGGGAAATGGGGTATGCCGGGGTGGAGTTTGCCCGGGGCTATCAGGACATCCCTGTGGAGGACGTGAAAAAGGCCCTGGAGGTAGCGGGCGTGAGCGCTGATTCCGCCCACGTGGCTTTTAACTTCATGGAGGAGGATCTCCCCTACCTTGCCAAGCTGGGCGTTACATTCGTTGCCTGCCCCATGGCTGCTTTCAACACAACGGAGGAGGCCAAGGAGACAGCGGAGGAACTGAACAAGTTCGGCAAGCTGGCAAAGGAATATGGCATCACCATCGGCTATCACAACCACACCGGCGAGTTCTATCAGGACAACGGCGTTTACCTGATGGACACGCTGATTGAGAACACAGATCCCGGCACAGTGGCCTTTGAGATTGACTGCGGGTGGGCTTCTGCCGCCGGCATCGATCCTGTGGCGTATATCAACAAGTACGCCGGGCGCATCGCGGCCATCCACATTAAGGAGAACGGCGCTGTTATCGGCGCGGACAAGCCCAAGTCCCGGTATGACGCGCCTCCCAAGTTTGAAATTGGCCCGGACGGGAAGCCTGTATTCCCCCCTGAGTTCAAGAAGATGATGGAGGAACGGGAGAAGCTGAACGTGCCTACCGGCACCGGTATTGTGGACTGGAAAGCTGTGAAGGCCGCCGCTGACGCTCAGCGGGACAACGTGATCTATGTGGTGGAGCGGGAAGCCAGCTATGGCGGCAAAAGCCGCATAGAATGCTTGACAGAAGACATTGCTTGGCTGAAAGCGAACCTGTAAAAACGGAAAAGTTTCCCGGCCCCCTGCTGGCAGCAGGGGGCTGTTTTTTGGCACACACAGAAAGAGGACGGCGGCTGCCGTCCTCTTTTTTCACTGTGTAAACTATCAAAAAGCCTCACTGCTTTTCAGGCAGGCTGGACACAAACTCTTCCAGGTTTACCAGCGCGCCTCCCCGCAGGCGGGACTCCTCTGCCGCCAGGGCCATGAAATGGCTTTCCATGGAGCTTTCCAGGGTGGTGGTGCGCTGGGTGGCCTCCTTGCCGCCCAGCAGCATGTCCAGGAAATCCCCGATGATGCCGCTGTCACCGCCGCCGTGGCCCTTCAGATCCTCTGCAAAAGCGCCTGCGTCAATGGTTTCTTCCTCCTGCCCAAACCGCCGCACCTTGATAATGTTGGACTTCATGTCCGCCTCGATTTCCCCCTTGGTGCCCATGGCTTTGAAATACCGGTAGCAGTCCTGGGTGAAGGCGCACATGGTGAAGCTGATGGTGGAGCCGTCCTCCATGGTCAGCAGGGTCTGCTGGTGATCGACCACGTCGTTGTCGCAGAAATACACGCACCTGCCGTAAGGCCCGGTTCTCAAGGCTTCATAGGTGCTTTCCAGGGTGTTTTCCACGCTTAAAATGGAGGTGGCCCAGCCCTTGCCGCTTTTGATGCCGGTTTTGGGATCGGTAATATAAATCTTCTCCGCGTCAAAGATACACTTGTCCTTCACCTTGCAGCCTTCCAGGCACCGGGGCGCCGCGCCTTCCGGGGCGCACTCCTTTTTAAAAAGCCGGATGCCGCCAATGGAGGAGACGGCCTTGCACTTCTTTCCTGTAAGCCAGGTGAGGATATCCATATCGTGGCAGGACTTCTGCAATATCATAGGGCTGGTTTCCTGGGAATTGCGCCAGTTTCCCCGGACAAAGCTGTGGGCCTGGTGCCAGTAGGCCACGTTTTCATTGGCGCAGATGGACACCACCTGGCCGATTTCCCCTTTGTCCAGCAGATCTTTGAGTATGTTATAAAAGGCGGTATACCGCAGCACATGGCACACGATAACCTTTCCCGGGCAGCCCTTTGCCACCTCCAGAAGCTCCCGGCACTTATCCAGCTCTGGGGAGACAGGCTTTTCCAGGAGAATGTTATACCCTTTCCGCAGCCCGGGGATGGCATGGCCCACATGCTGCCTGTCCATGGTGGACACCACCAGCACATCCGCCAGCTTTTCCTGCTCCAGCATTTCCTCAGCGCTTGCGAAACAGCTTTCCGCCGGGATATCATAAAGCTTTTGGGCCTTTTCCACCTTTTGAGAGTTCAGGTCGGCCACTGCCACCACCTTCATCTTGTCGGGAAACAGCTTCTGCATGGAGGCATACGTGCTGCCCCTGTCCCCAAACCCTGCTATGGCAAATGTAATAGGTGCTTTCATACTTTTTCTCCTTTTCTAAGGCCTGGGGACTGCCCCGCAAGCTCTTTCAGACAGCGCCCCCGGCGGAATCAGTCCTCTGTAAAGGCAAACAGCTCCTCCACTGCCACCTGAAAAACCTTTGCAATATCCATCGCCAGCTTCAGCGATGGGTTATATTTCCCGTTTTCCAGATGGACAATGGTTTCGCGCCTTACATGCACCAATTCCGCCAGTTCGCTTTGTTTTATTCCCGCTTTTTCACGATATTCCTTGACCTTTGTTTTAAGGGCCATACCAATCGCCATGCGATACAGGACTTCCGCAAAAGGAGATGAAGCATCCGCCTTTTGCGCCCAGCATCGTTCCTTTTTCCGTATTTTTCACACTGCCATCGCGCAGAAATACCATGAACCGCGGGAGGCCTTAGAAGCTGTACCAATAGGCACCTGCACAAATCTTTTCGGGAAATTTAGCGGGCTTCAGTGTTGGAAATCCTCGAAATACGAAAGTAATTCTTGCGGTTTCCGCCTTGAACCCCACAAAATTTCCTCGAAAATCTTCGCACCAATCCTATCGGTACAACTTCTTAAACTCCCTTGCTGTCCATTACGCAAAATATGATAAACCGCACCACAGCCAGCACCAATATTGTGCCGACCAGCGCATAGCCCGCCATGGTTCCGTCTATGCATTTGACAGCACAGGCAAAGGCAATGACACTGACAGCGGCTATCATAATTTTTAACCCGACTGCGTCTGTTCTGCGCAAATTTTGAATGGCAAGCTCGTCCTTTTCTTCTTTGCTGAACATGCGGATGCGGTTTGCCTGCAGCACGAAAAAGATAATGGTGAACACCACAACCATGTTCTGGATGATGTCGTAAAAATCGTGCCAGTCCCGTCTGGCCCACATCCAGTAATAGCAGGCAAGAAGCACCGCGTAAATAATCTTGGTTCCTACAATTTCCTTTAACGTGACCTTTGACTTCATGTTCCATTCCTCCATGGGATAAATTTACAGCCGGCGTATGTTATAAATATATCACTCACCACACGCTTTGTCAAGAAAGGAGTGTGAAATATTTATAACTCTCCATACCGCCGCTTTTTATCCAGAAATGAATTCCCGCATAAAGCACCAGGCGCACGTCCGGCAGGGGCGGCGGAAAGCCGCTGCCCGCCTAACAAGGCGCACTGACAGGCCGGGCTGGGCCGCCTATGCCGTTACAATAGACTCCGCCTTTTCCAGCCGCAGGCGCTGCACCGCCTCTTCCCGCATCTTATACTTCAGGATTTTCCCTGCCGCGTTCATGGGGAAGCTGTCTACAAACTGCACATACCGGGGCACCTTGTGCTTTGCCATGTGGGTGAGCACAAAGTCTTTTATCTCCTCCTGAGAGCTTTCCTCCCCTTCCTTCAGCACCACGCAGGCCATGATTTCCTCGCCGTACTGTTCGTCCGGCACGCCGATCACCTGCACGTCCTTCACCTTGGGATGGGTATAGATAAAGTCCTCAATCTCCTTGGGATAGATGTTCTCGCCGCCCCGGATAATCATATCCTTAATGCGGCCTGTTATCTTATAGTTGCCCTCCGGGGTGCGGCGGGCAAGATCCCCTGTGTGGAGCCAGCCGTCCCGGTCAATGGCGGCGGCGGTGGCCTCGGGCATTTTGTAATAGCCCTTCATAATGTTATAGCCCTTTGCCACAAACTCGCCGTCCACATTATCGGGCAAGTCCTCCCCTGTTTCCGGATCCACAATCTTGCACTGCACCCCGAACATGTCCCCGCCTACAGTGTTCACCCGGGTTTCCAAGGAATCGGTGGTCTTGCTCATGGTGCAGCCGGGGGAAGCCTCGGTCTGCCCATAGGTGATGCAGATTTCACTCATGTGCATTTTTTCCACTACATCCTGCATAACCTTCACCGGGCAGGGAGAGCCTGCCATAATGCCTGTGCGCATGTGGGAGAAATCTGTTTTTGCAAAGTCCGGGTGTTCCAGCATGGCGATGAACATGGTGGGCACCCCGTGGAAGGCGGTTATCTGCTCCTGGTTAATGCAGTGCAGGCCCTTGCGGGGAGAGAAGGCGGTGATAGGGCTCATGGTGGAGCCATGGGTCATGGAGGCTGTCATGGCCAGCACCATGCCAAAGCAGTGGAACATGGGCACCTGGATCATCATGCGGTCAGCGGTGGACAGATCCATGCAGTCGCCAATGGCCTTGCCGTTGTTCACCACATTGTAATGGGTGAGCATAACCCCCTTGGGGAAGCCTGTGGTGCCGCTGGTGTACTGCATGTTGCACACGTCATCCTTGTGAATCCGGCTGCGGCGCACCTCCACCTCTGTGGGCGGGATGGAATCTCCCAGGCCGATGGCGTGCTCCCAGGTGTAGCAGCCAGGCTGCTTGCTGTCGATGGTGATGATATTGCGCAGCACAGGCAGCTTTTTGCTGTGAAGCTTGCCGGGCAGGCAGCGGGTAAGCTCCGGGCAAAGCTCCTTCATAATGCCTACATAGTCGGAATCCTTGAAGCCGTCGATCATCACCAGGGTGTGGGTGTCGGACTGGCGCAGCAGGTACTCTGCCTCGTGGATTTTATAGGCTGTGTTCACCGTCACCAGCACCGCGCCGATTTTCGTGGCAGCCCAGAAGGTGATGTACCACTGAGGCACGTTTGTGGCCCAAATGGCCACGTGATCCCCCTTCTTCACCCCCATGGCGATAAGCGCCCGGGCAAACTGATCCACGTCGTCCCGGAATTCGGAATAGGTGCGGGTATAGTCCAGCTCTGTGTAGCGGAAAGCATACTGGTCGGGGAACTCCTGCACCATGCGGTCCAGCACGTCCGGGAAGGTTTCGTCAATCAGCGTCTCCTTGGGCCAGACATATTTGCCGGTGCGGGCGCGGTTATCCTGCAGCTCCACCCGCTTCCGGGACACAGAGGCAAAGTAATCGTGCATAAAATTGGCAAACTGGGGGAACACCACGCCTGCGTCGGACAGGTGCCCGGCCCAGCGCTTCACCCATTCCAGGGAGATGTAGCCGTCATAGCCGATACCGCGGAGGGCGTCGAACATTTCCGGCAGAGGCAGGTCGCCCTCTCCCATCATGCGGTACTGGGCTTCCCCGCCCTCCATCACGCTGTCCTTTACATGGACATATTTAATGTACTCCCCCAGGTTCCCCACAGTTTCCGCCGGGGATTCCCCCCTGTAGCGGAAGGGGTGGTGCATGTCCCACAGGGCCTGGACAGAGGGCATGTTCACCTGATCCAAAAGGGCTTTCAGGCGTTTGGTATCCGCATACACGCCGTTTGTCTCCACCAGCAGGGTGACCCCAAAGCCCTGGGCAATGGTGCCTAAAAGCCGCAGGCAGGAGGCCACAAAGCTGTCGTCCACCTCGTCCTCAGCCTGGGGGTGCAGATCGCCCAAAACCCGGATATAGGGGGTGCCCAGCTTCTTTGCCAGCACCACATACTGGGTGATTTCCGAGATGTTTTTATCGTAGTCCTTTTTATATTTCAGGCTGCACCCGGAAGCAAGGCAGGGCACCTCCAGCCCCAGGGAGCGGAGCTTTTCAATAGTGCTGGGCAGGCGTGCGTCCGTAAAAGGCCGGGCGTTCACCGCGAAAATGTCCTCTCCCAGGCCCCGCACCTCAATGCCGTCAAAGCCCAAGTCTTTTGCCATGGAATAGATGTCTGTCCAGGAAAAATCCGGACAGGCAAGTGTGGAAAAACTAATCTTCATTGCAGCCACCATGCGGTACAGAATATGCACCGTTCCTCTCTATAATATAGTATATATGGGGGTAAGGGGTCGTTCAGCCTTTGGCCAGCCCCGTTGCCGGCAGGGTTTTCTGCTTTTTAGCCCTTTGGGCATACAGCTTCCCAGCCCTGTCCATCCGCCGGATGCGCAGCAGGAACAGCGCCCCGAACAGCAGAAGCCCCAAGCAGCCAAACACCCCGTAAAGCCCCGGTCCGGTCAGCAGGCCCACTTCCCCTTTGGCAAAGTATATCCCTGCCGCCGCCATGGCGGTTACGCCGCTGCGGGAAAGGGCGGCGGGCAGGATGCTTCCGGTGCGCAGGGTCATATAGGACAGGGACAGGCCCAGCAGGAAGTAAAACAAAAGCCCGGTAAGAAGCCCCAGGACAGGGAAGCCCTCATAAGCCCTGCCGTAAAAATACCCGTCAAAAAACAGGGGGGCATACCACAGCGCCCACACCCCGGAGCAGGCCAAAGCCGCTTTCATCGGGGCGTTTTTACCGAACAGCTCCTGGGCCTTGGGCAAAAGGTATCCCTGGAAGCCCAGCAGTTCCGCCGCTGACAGCAGGATGTTGGCAAAAGGCCCTGCCAGCACCCCCATGCCCAGCAGGGAGCTGAACATGCCGGAAGCCTGCTTCCGGGTCATGCCGCCCTCTACCAGCCCCGCGATAAAGGTTTCCCCTTGGGGATCGTACTGCTGGGGGTGCATGGTGAAAAACAGCAGCCCCGCCACCAGCGCCAGGGCTGTAGGGAACACATAGCCAAAGCCATAGGTGAGGAAATTCCCCTTAAAGTGGGGGGCCAGGCCCCACAGCTCCGGGTCAAAACCATAGCCCTCCTGCTTGCGGCAGATGAACATGGCAGCAAGGGGGGCCAGACTGCCCAGCACCAGCACAATGTCAAAATTCGCGTCTCCATACCGCTGGCCGCAGCCCCAGGCTGTGAAATATCCTCCCCAGGCCACCCCAAAGGTTATGGCTAAAAACAGGCCCGGCTTCCGCAGAAGCTTTTGCCTTTCCGACTCCCCCACGTTCCTTTCCCCCTCTCTTAAAGCTTCCGCCTGCCAATGTCCCTGCGGTACATAGCGCCTTCAAAATTCACCATGTCCACAGCCCGGTAAGCCGTTTCCAGAGCCTCCTCCAGGGTATCCCCCAAAGCGGTGAGGCCCAGCACCCTGCCGCCGTTTGTGTAAAACTTCCCGTTTTCCCTTTTGGTGCCCGCGTGGTATACTGTCACCTCCGGCATGGCGGCAATCTGCCCTTTTTCGTCCAGCCCGGCAATCTCCAGGCCCTTGGGATAGCTGCCGGGATACCCGCCGCTTGCCAGGATGACACAGGCGCTGGCCTTTTCGCTCCACTTGATTTCCAGCTCTCCCAGGCGCTCCTGGGCCACAGCGGTGATAATCTCCGCCAAATCTGTCTCAAGCCTTGGCAGCACCACCTGGGCTTCCGGATCCCCAAAGCGGGAATTGTATTCAATCACCTTAGGGCCGTCCGGCGTGAGCATCAGGCCGAAATACAGGCAGCCTTTGAATTTGCGGCCTTCGGCGTTCATGGCCTGCATGGTGGGCAGGAAAATTTCCCCCATGCAGCGTTGTTCCGCCTCTTTTGTGTAGGCGGGGTTGGGGCTGATGGTGCCCATGCCCCCGGTGTTAGGGCCTTTGTCCCCGTCATAGGCCTGCTTGTGATCCATGGAGGAGGCCATGGGGCAGAGGGTTTTCCCATCTGTAAAGGCCAGCACAGTCACCTCCGGCCCGGTGAGGAACTCCTCCACCACCACCCGGCTGCCGCTGTCCCCAAAAATCTTCTCCTCCATCATAGACTGCAGGGCTTCTTCCGCTTCCTGTTCGTTCTGCGCAATCACAACGCCCTTGCCCAAAGCCAGGCCGTCCGCCTTGATGACAACGGGATATTTCCCCTGCTCCCGGATGTACTCCAGCGCCGCGCTCTGTTCCGTAAACACCTCATAGGCCGCCGTAGGTATCCCGTACTTCTTCATCAGGTTTTTGGAAAACACCTTGCTGCTCTCAATCTCCGCCGCCTTGGCGTTAGGCCCGAAGCAGGGGAAGCCCGCCGCTTCCAAAAAGTCTGTCATGCCCGCGGCCAGGGGATCGTCCGGGGCCACAAAGATAAAATCCGCCTTGTGCTCTTTCGCAAAGGCCAGCACGCCCTCCTTGTCCATGGCCCCCACCGGCCCGCAGGCGGCGTCGCAGGCGATGCCGCCGTTGCCCGGCACGCAGTAAAGCTTTCCTGCCTTTGGGCTTTCCTTCAGCTTGCGCACAATGGCGTGCTCCCGCCCGCCGCTGCCGATTACCAGAATATCCATTGTCCAGGCCCCTTTCCAATTTTTGCACAGTAATTTTTTTGTTCCGCTGCGATTTTTATGCGTTTTCACGCATTGACTTGCTAAAGCCTTCTGCCCCGGAAGGGGGCCTGCCTAAAAGACAGGCCCTTTTAAGGCCGCAGGACTCTGTCCCGCACCCTGCAAGCCTTTTTGAAAAAAGGCTTGACCTAAAAACCGGGTTACAAAATTTTCGGGATTTCCTCCAGGCTTTGCACCGTATAGTCCGCGCCGCTGTGAGGGACACCGGGCTTTGTTATGTGTATGGCCCCCCACCCGGCATTTTTTGCCCCCTGGATGTCGGCAACAGGGTTGTCCCCCACCATCCAGATGCGGGCCGGGAAGTTCGCCGCCTCCTCCGCCCTGCGGAAAATGCGGGTGTCAGGCTTGCACACCCCCGCTGTGCCGGAATTTACCACCCCGGCAAAGTAATGCCGTAGCTTCAGCCTGTCAAGCAGCCCTTCCCATTCCGGGAAATTGTTGGTGAGGATGTAGTTTTTGTATCCCTTAAAGGCACAGGCCATCAAGGCCCCCGGCGCTTCCGGGCGCACCCGATACAGCCTTTCATCCTGCACAACCTCCCGCACCCGCCCCGCGGCCTCCTCCACCAGGAGGGACGGCACGCCCTGGGCCTCATAGGCTTCTGCGAATTTTGCTGTTAAGCACTCCCAGAACGCCTCTCCAGTCAGGGTCTGGTCGCCATCCGGGTGCCAGGGAAACCCGTTTGCCAAAAAGGGCCGCAGCTTGTCCTCAATCACGCCGTATTTCGAGGCGGATTCCCCCAGCGCCAGCACCAGGCACCTGCGCCAAGTGGGCTGTCCGTCTGTCAGCGTCCCGTCAAAGTCCCAGAAAATAGCTTTCCGCATCCCACACCCCTTTTCCCTCAGCCGCTCCGGAAGCCCGTTCCTGCACGCCCACAAGCGTATGCCCACCCCTGCCCCGCAGCGGGCAAAGCCAGCTCCCCGCGTCCCGGGTCCAGCGTCACGCTGGTTAGTGGTGGAACAGGCGGATGCCTGTGAAAGCCATAGCCATGCCGTATTTGTCGCAGGTGGCAATGACGTTGTCATCCCGGATGGATCCGCCGGGCTGGGCAATAAACTCCACGCCGGATTTACGGGCGCGCTCGATATTGTCCCCAAAGGGGAAGAAGGCATCGCTGCCTAAGGCCACGCCGCTCATGGTGTCCAGCCAAGCCCGGCGCTCTTCCCGGGTGAAAGCCTCCGGCTTCTCGGTGAAGAAATTCTCCCACTGGCCGTCTGCCAGCACGTCCATATACTCGTCGCCAATGTATACGTCAATGGTGTTGTCCCGGTCTGCCCGGCGGATGCCCTCTTTAAAGGGCAGGGAAAGCACCTTGGGGCACTGGCGCAGATACCAGTTGTCCGCCTTATTGCCTGCAAGGCGGGTGCAGTGTACCCGGCTCTGCTGGCCCGCGCCCACGCCAATGGCCTGTCCGTTCTTCACATAGCACACCGAGTTGGACTGGGTATATTTCAGGGTGATAAGGGAGACAATCAGATCCCGCTTGGCCTCCGCTGTGAGGGTTTTGTTCTGGGTGGGCAGGTTTTCAAGGAGGCTTTCGTCAATTTTCAGCTCGTTGCGGCCCTGCTCAAAGGTGATGCCAAACACGTCCTTGTGCTCGGTGGGGGCCGGGGTGTAGGCAGGGTCTATCTGCACTACATTATAGCCGCCTTTGCGCTTTTTCTTTAAAATCTCCAGCGCTTCCTCCGTGTAGCCGGGAGCGATCACGCCGTCGGAAACCTCCCGGGCCAGCAGCCTGGCTGTAGAGGCGTCGCAGGTGTCGGAGAGGGCGGCCCAGTCGCCATAGGAGGACATGCGGTCTGCCCCTCTGGCGGCGGCATAGGCGCTGGCAATGGGGGAAAGCTCCAGATCGTCTACAAAATAAATCTTTTTCAGGGTGTCGGAAAGGGGCGCATACACAGCGGCCCCGGCAGGGCTTACATGCTTGAAGGAAGCGGCTGCGGGCAGGCCGGTAGCCGCTTTCAGTTCCTTTACAAGCTGCCAGCTATTGAAAGCGTCCAGAAAATTGATGTAGCCCGGCTTGCCGTTTAAAACCTGTACGGGCAGTTCCCCGCCGTCCTTCATAAAGATGCGGGAGGGCTTCTGGTTGGGGTTGCAGCCATATTTTAACAACATTTCGTTTGCCATCTAACGCACAACCTTTCTGCAAAAAGAAAATTAGTTTTCGGGTCAAACCCTTTTCCAAAAGGGTTTGCAGGGTTTGGGACAGAGTCCCAAGGTCTTGCCCTTCCAGCAGCGCGAAACGCTGGAAGGGTAGAGGGGACGTGCCAGCGGCACGTTCACTCGCAGGGGAACCAGCGTAAGTGTTCCCCTGGAGGATTTTGCAAAGCAAAAGCCTGTGGCCGGAAAGAGCTTGAGAGAACCGCCCCGCAAGGGGTGCTCTCAAGGCGGGCATCAGCCCGCCCCAGGATATTGCGCCATTATATCACTGGTTCTTGTTCACAATCCGCGTTTCCATAGCGCCGCTTTCCAAATCTATAAAGCGCACAAACAGGGAAACCTTGTTGTCCTCATTGAGGCTTTCCCACAGGCCCTGTGTGAACCCGTCAATTTCGCTGGGGATTTCCACCGGAGTGGGTTCTCCCGCAAAGGAGGGCACCGGATCGCCATCCCCTTCATAGGTGTGGATGAAATGGCCCAGGCCGGGCTTTGCCTCATAGGAGAAGAACTGCCGCTGGGCAAAGTCCCCGTCGCCGTCTGTGCTCTTTAAAATGGACAGCCAGTAGTTGCCCTTGTCCTTTAAGTCGATAATGCCGGAAATCCGGGGGGTGAGGATGGGGGGATCCGGCTCAAAGGTGCGGGTAAGCAGGGCGCGGACAAAACAGCCAGGGGCCGCGCAGTCCGGGTGCTTCTGAATCCTGTCGTAGATGGTGTCGGTCTGGTCGCCGTTTGTCACAATCATGCCGCCGTCGAACATGCGCACGGGGAAATAAATCACCAGGGAGGGATCGGAAAGCAGGGCGGGATCAAAGGCCTGGGTGCGCATATCGTCCCCCTCTGCCACGAACACCCGGTTGCGGGAGTTCACGCTGCGGCCCATAATGAAATAGGCTGTAACGGCGCATTTGCCGTCCCCGCTTTTGCCGATGACAATCCCCCTGCCGGGATAGGAATTGCCCCGCAGTTCTTCATAAATGCTGACTGGCTTCATCTGTCATTCCCCTTTCTTCTGTTCCGCTAAGATGTTCACTTTCCCGTCTTTGACCTGTAACCTGCCCTCGCAGAACAGGCTGACGGCCTGGGGCAGAAGCACCCATTCCGCTTCCTCCATCACACGGCGCTGGAGGGTTTCCGGGGTGTCCCCGTCTTTTACCTCCACCGCCTTTTGCAGGATGATAGGCCCGCCGTCGCACACCTCGTTGGCAAAGTGGACAGTGGCCCCGGTCAGTTTGCAGCCCCGGGCCAGCACAGCTTCGTGGACATGCAGGCCATAGAACCCTTTCCCCCCAAAGGCGGGAAGCAGGGCGGGATGCACGTTCATAATGCGGTTTTCATATGCCTTTATGAAATTATCCCCTGTAATGGTTAAAAACCCTGCCAGCACCACCAGATCCACATCCCGGGCCTGCAAGGCATGGATAAGGGCTTCGCTGTAGCTTTCCACGTCGGGATAGTCCCTGCGGCACAGGACAATGGCCTCTATGCCCGCCCTTTTGGCCCGCTCCAGAGCAAAGGCGTCTGCCCGGCTGGCAACCACCACCCGGATAGCGCCGTTTTTAATTTCCCCGGCCTGCTGTGCGTCAATCAGCTTTTGCAGGTTGGTGCCGCCGCCGGACACCAGCACGCCTATGTTCAGCACAGCACAACCCCCTTCTCCCCAGATACCACCTGGCCGATAATCTCCGCCTGCTCCCCGGCGCCCCGCAAAGCTTCCAGGGCCTTTTGGGCCGTGTCTTTGGATACAGCCAGGCACAGGCCAATGCCCATGTTAAAGGTGTTATACATGTCCCGCTCCGGGATGCCGCCTGTTTTGGCGATTAAATCGAAAATGGGCAGAGAGGGCAGGGCCGCCTTTTCCACCCTGGCGGTAAGCCCCTCCTTCATCATGCGGGGGATGTTTTCATAGAAGCCGCCGCCGGTAATGTGGG
The DNA here is from genome assembly GCF_009917365.1 of Neglectibacter sp. X4. Lineage (NCBI taxonomy): Bacteria > Bacillati > Bacillota > Clostridia > Eubacteriales > Oscillospiraceae > Neglectibacter > Neglectibacter sp. X4. Next base: position 24,206 of record NZ_QWLE01000031.1, read on the forward strand.
ACACAGCCTTCACGTCCGCCGCCTCTATGGCTGCCAGCAGGGGCTTTACATAGATGCGGGTGGGGGTCAGCAGCGCCTCTCCCAGGGTGCTGCCCAGCTCGTCCATGTGTTTTTCCACAACCGCCCCTTCGTCCCCTATGCCGAACACCCGGCGCACCAGGGAAAAGCCGTTGGAATGCACGCCGGAGGAGCGCACCCCGATAAGCGCGTCCCCGGCCTGGAGCCTGCTGCCGTCTATGACCTTTTCTTTATCCACCAGGCCTACGGTGAAGCCCGCCAGGTCGTAATCGTCCTCCGCCATCATGCCGGGGTGCTCGGCAGTTTCCCCGCCGATAAGGGCGCAGCCAGCCTGTACGCAGCCTTCCGCAACCCCCGCCACAATCCGGGCGATTTTCTCCGGGAAGTTCCTGCCGCAGGCGATGTAATCCAGGAAGAACAAAGGCTTTGCGCCGCAGCACACCACGTCGTTGACGCACATGGCCACCGCGTCGATGCCAATGGTGTCGTGCTTGTCCATAAGCATAGCGATTTTCAGCTTGGTGCCCACGCCGTCTGTGCCGGACACCAGCACCGGCTCTTTCATGCCCTGCACCGGCGGGGCAAACAGCCCCCCAAAGCCGCCAATCCCTGAAACCACACCGGGAATCATAGTGCGGGCCACGTGCTTTTTCATCAACTCCACCGATTCATACCCCGCGGTCACGTCCACGCCCGCGGCCTTGTAGCTGTCGCTGTAGCTTTCCATAGCGCTGCCTCCTTCTTTTTCCTCAGGTTTCCCTGCCAGTCCCACATTTTCTCGTTTCCATGGCCTGTCTGCGGCTATTGTACCATATTTGTCCTGCCCCGTCAATTGACACACTATACAGAGCAGGGCCTGTGCCGGAGTTTTAGGACGCCCCGCCAGCCTTATAGAGGTAAGCCCGGCCCTTTTTCCCCGCCAGCTCCACAGCCCCCACTGTGCGCAGCACATTTAAGGCGGCCTGGGCCTTCTGCCGGGAAAGCTTTGCGGGGCGGGTGAAATCCTGCACGGTAAACTCTCCGGGAAGCCCTGGGGGCAAAAGCCCGCTGTAATCCGCCGGGCGCTCCAGCCATAAAGCGTCCAGCAGCCGGATGGGCATACGCTCAAAGCACACTGTGCGCTTACGGCCCACCTTGATTTCCGGGCGCTCCAGCCGGAATTCCTCTGTTTCTAAAAGCAGCACGCAGAACCGCAGCCCCTCCCGGCCCAGAAGCGGCTTTATGCGGTACAGCTCCGGCAGGATTTCGCAAAACCCGGGGCGCTTAGGGCTTTTCCGGCGTGTCCCGGCTGTGCCGTCCTCCTGCACCCTGACAAGCCATTTCACCGCCGGGACCGGGTATACCACCGTCACCGGGGCGGCTTGGAGGAAATAATCCAGCTTGTCCCGCAGGCGGTCAAAGCCCCGGGTCTGGATTTCCACAATGCCCTCCGGCCCAAAAACGTCTGCCACATACGGTCCCACCCGCACCTCCCGGCTCTCTGGTTCCGGCCCGAAAAAGCGCTTGAGCACCGCGTGCTGGGTCTTTTCCCCCAGGGTGCCAATGCCTGCCCGCAGCCGTTCTTCCCCCATTTCCTCCCGGCAGGCCTGGAGGAAGGCAGACTGGCTCAGCTCCATCATGCAAGCCCGAAAAGCCTGGCGAAATTGCCATAGAGGATGGCCCGGTTTTCTTCCTCAGAAAGCCCCAGCCGGAAAAAACGCTCCAGCTCCTCCTTGGGATTCCACATGGGGAAGTCTGTGCCAAACATGGTGTGATCCGCCCCGAAATGCCGGATGCTCTCCAGGGCCTTTTCCGGCTCCACCAGGAAGAGGGAGCTGGAAGTGTCAATATACACGTTGGCGCCCTGCAGTTCCCGGCGGGCTGTGTCCCACTCGCTGTACCCCCCTAAATGGGCGGCAATGCAGGTGAAGCCCGGAATTTTTTCCAGCACCTTCATCAGCCGCCTGGGAGAGGAAAAGTCCATCCGGCTGTCTCCTGTGTGGAACAGCACAGGCAGGCCCCGGCGGGTTGCCTCCTCATATACGGGAAGCATCCGGGGATCGTCTATCTGGAACCGCTGGAAGTCCGGGTGCAGCTTAATGCCCCGAAGACCCAGCCGCTGGATTTCCTCCATTTCCCCCTGGATATCCGCCACATCCTGGTGCCAGGCCCCCAGGCCCACAAACTGGGGATATTTTTCACACTTCTCCGCGATGAACTGGTTGATGGAACGCACCTGCTCCACTTTGGTGGCCACAGAGCACACCAGGAAGCGGTCTATCCCCGCTTCCCCGCCCCGCTCTGCGAGCACATGGGGCAGGCCCACGTTCTGCATGGGGATATGGTAAAAATCCCCCACTGAAGCCGTTGCCTTTTCCGCTATCTTCCCCGGGTATATGTGGGCATGGGCGTCCGCCGCCCTGTACTGTATCCCGTTATGCTCAACCATTCTGCCTCTCCCCTTCCTTTTCCGCGGGCCGGCCGGCGCACATCCTGCTGTAGACGCACCCGCAGTAGTTCTGCCTGTACAGGCCGTATTCCTTGGAGCGCTCTATAGAGCGCTTGTACCCGTCTTTTTTCTTAAAGTCGCTGGGCAGGTGGGCCACCCCGTATTTTTCCCCCAGCTCCTCCCCAATGGCGCCCAGGGCCTGAGCGTTTTTCAGGGGGCTGATGGAAAGGGTGGTGGTGAAATAGTCAAAGCCCTGCTCCTTTGCCAGCTTTGCCGTGTAGGAAAGCCGCAGCCGGAAACAGGCCATGCACCGGGCGCCGCCCTCAGGGGCCTCCCGCAGGCCCTGGGCGGCAGCCTCAAAGGCTTCGTTGTCATAGGCGCAGGGCAGCAGCTTCACCGGGTTTTCCAGGGGCATTTCCGATATCAGCCGCTTCACTTCCTCCAGCCGCTTTTCATATTCTTCCCTTGGCGCGATATTGGGGTTGTAATACACCAGGGAGGTGTCGAAAAACCTGGCGGCATATTCCAGCACGCCGCTTAAGCAGGGGGCGCAGCAGGCGTGCAGCAGCAGCCTGGGCCGCTCTCCCCTTTGGACATGCTTTTCCACCAGCTTTTCCATTTCCCTGGCATAATTTCTCACTGGCTGCGCCATCATAATACCGCCTTTCCGTTTTAGAACCTGTATTCATAATCGAAATTGCCGGATGAGCGAGGATTTTTGGGGCCAATCAAGGCAAATTTCCGCAGACATGCTGGCGCATGGCAAGAAAATTTAACATAGAGTGGCTCCAAAAAGGCCGCTTAGACGGTGGTTACAGGTTGTGAATACAGGTTCTTACAGGACAACAAAAGATTTCAAGTAGAAATTTTATCACATGCGCCCCAGGATTGCAAGACGCCCCTGCCCCGCTGGGAAAAATACGTAAAATTCCCCTTCCGGCAAAGGCTTAAAGCCTTTTTGCGGGAATCTCTCCTCCCGCCGCGATTTCCATATTGACAGGGCAGGCAAAAAAATATATGATACTCTATGAGCAATAAAAAAATCCCTGCGTTTCATAAATTATATCCTGCGGCTGTCTTATTTCCGTAAGAGCCTGCGGACAGGCGGTAAAACCATGAACCTCTCCTTTTTCTTATCCAACCCCCTTATTAATGTAAGCGTTATTTCCTGGCTGGCAGCCCAGCTTTTGAAAACCCTGCTGGACACCATCAAGCACAAGTCTTTCGACCGCCACCGCCTGGCCGGGGCCGGCGGGATGCCCAGCTCCCATTCGGCGGTGACCTGCTCGGTGCTGCTCACCTCCTATTATCTTTACGGCTTCAACCACCCTGTGTTCGCCCTGGCCTTTGTGCTGGCCCTTATCGTCATGTATGACGCAACAGGCGTCCGCTGGGCCGCGGGCCTGCACGCCCGGGCCATCAATCACATTGTGGAATACCTGGAGGCAAGCGACGACGAGGCCAGCAGAAAGGCCCTCCACGACCTTATCCCCCGGCTCAACGAATCCTTGGGGCACCGGGTGCGGGAGGTTATCTGCGGCGCGGCTTTGGGCTTTGGCATTGCTTTTGTTGCCCATTTTCTCCGCACCCCTTCTTAAAAAACAGCTTCAAGCCTATACAAAAGAGGAAGCCTGCGCAGCACGCCGCAGGCCTCCTCTTTTTATAATGATACTCGCTTTTTCAGGTTCAACTGCTTTTTATTGCCGCTGTATCCCAAAGAGCGGTAAAAGGCATGCGCCTCTGTGCGGCCCTCTCCGGATACCAGCCGCACTGCCTCCGCGCCTGTTTCCCTGGCCCAGTCCTCCGCCGCAGTCAGCAGCTTCCTGCCGATTCCCATGCGGCGGCAGGAGGAGGAAACGGCAATGCCCATGATATTTTTCATGTGATCCGCATACAGCACATCATAGTCGTTCAGGTGGACATACCCGGCAACAGTGCCGTCCAGCTCCGCCACAAGGATTTTGTCCTTCCCGCTTTCCAGCAGCATGGCAAGCTTCTCTTTTGTCTTGTCCACAGGGTAGCCATAGCCCATTTCTTCCCGGTTCAGCCGGGCCAGGGCCTGGGCGTCCTCTGCCCGCGCCTCCCGGATGGTGATATCTGCCATAAACCCGCTCCTTCCTGGAGGGATTCCCCCATAAAGGCCCTGCTGCTCCAGCCCCCCGCCCCACGCGCCAGGCTCCGCCTGGCGGCGCGCTTCGCGGGCGGCAAGGCCCCCTTCCCCGGGGGGCCTTGCCCGTGGGGCGGGAGGCCCGGCGGCTTCCGCAAACTTTATTTCCCCAGCACTTTCTTCACAGTGGCTTCAATGTTTTCCGCACTGAGGCCGAACTCCTTGAGCAAATCCACAGCCGGGCCGGAGTGTCCGAACACGTCGTTTACGCCGATTCTGGTGACAGGCACAGGGCACTCCTCGCACAGGCAGGCGCAGACCGCCTCTCCCAAGCCGCCGATAACGCTGTGCTCCTCCACAGTGACAATGCGCCCTGTCTCCTTGGCCGCTTTGATAAGCAGCTCCCTGTCAATGGGCTTGATGGTGTGGATGTCGATGACCCTGGCATGGATGCCGGATGCCTTCAGGGCCTCATGGGCTTTTAGGGCCTCCCCCACCATCAGGCCGGTGGCCACAATTGCAATATCGTCCCCTTCCCGCAGGGTGCGTCCTTTGCCCAGCTCAAAAGGCTCGGCAACATCTTCTGTGCAGCTTTCCACCGCAAGCCTGCCCAGGCGCAGGTAAACCGGGCCTTTATAGGCTGCGGCTGCCTTCACCGCGTCCACCATCTCATAATGGTCGGCAGGGTTGAGCACCACCATGCCGGGGATGGCGCGCATCAGGGCAATATCCTCGCAGCACTGGTGGGTGGCCCCGTCCTCTCCCACAGAAATGCCCGCGTGGGATCCGGCAACCTTCACGTTCAGGTGGGGATACCCCACAGAGTTGCGCACCTGCTCGAAAGCCCTGCCCGCCGCAAACATGGCAAAGGAAGCCGCAAAGGGGATTTTCCCGCAGGCGGCAAGGCCCGCGGCAATGCCTATCATGTTAGACTCCGCTATGCCGCAGTCAATAAACCTCTCTGGGAACTCCTTCTTGAAAATATTGGTTTTGGTGGCCTCTGCCAGATCCGCGTCCAGCACGATAATATCCGGGTTATCCTTCCCCAGCTCCACCAGGGTTTCCCCGAAGCTTTCCCTGGTCGCTTTTTTAACCTTTTCAGCCATTTACACAGCCATCCTTTCTAGTAAAAATCCCAGTTAAAGCGCCCCAAAGGCTTCCAGCCGGCCTTCCACTTCCTTCACAGCGGCCTCATACTCCTCCTTGTTGGGAGCTTTTCCATGCCAGCCCGCCTGGTTTTCCATAAAAGAAACGCCTTTCCCCTTTATGGTTTTGGCGATGATGGCAAAAGGCTTGCCCTTACAGGCTTTGGCGGCCTCCATGGCCTTCTCGATTTCGTCGAAATCGTTGCCGTCGATGGTTATGGTTTCAAAGCCAAAGGCCTCGAACTTCTTGTCTATAGGCTCCGGCCCCGCCACCTCGGCCACAGGCCCGTCTATCTGCAGGCCGTTAAAGTCTACCAGCACGCAGAGGTTGTCCAAGGCGTGGTGCCCGGCGAACATGGCGGCCTCCCACACCTGGCCTTCTTCAATCTCCCCGTCCCCTAAAAGGGTGTACACCCGGTAGGAAGCCTTGTCCATTTTGCCTGCCATAGCCATGCCCACAGCAGCGGAAATCCCCTGGCCCAGGGAGCCGGTGCTCATATCCACGCCGGGGGTGCCCTTCATGTCCGGGTGGCCCTGGAGCATGGCGCCGATGTGGCGCAGCTTCTGCAGCTCGCTTACGTCAAAATACCCCCGCTGGGCAAGGGCGCCGTACCACCCGGGGGCGCAGTGCCCCTTGGAGAGCACGAAGCGATCCCTATCGGGGGACCGGGGGTTCTGGGGGTCGATGCGCATTTCCTGGAAATACAGATAGGTGAAGATTTCAGCCGAGGAAAGGGAGCCCCCCGGATGGCCTGATTTCGCATGGAAAACGCCCTCTAAAATGCACCGGCGCACCTTTTCCGCGGTAATCTGAAGCTCCTTGCGTTTTTGGACATCCATGATTTGCAAAACCGTCCTTTCGCTGTGTTTGAACATATCATAAATTGGGAATGAAAGAGCCTGCTCAGTATCAGAGCGTGTACGGGCAGGGCGGAAACGCGCCGTCAAAACAGGCGCGGGAGGATGCCGAGCGGCTCTCGTGCTTACGGATAAAATTGTATCGTATTCTGCTGAAAAAAGCAAGCGGGATTTTGTATAGTCCTTGTACCTCCCGTGGCTTTTATGTTATACTGTATGTATAGGGCCTGTTTGAAAAATCGCAAACCCGTCTTTTTGCCCCAAACAAGCCCTTGTATGGAAAACACAAAGGCAAGGAGGAAACATTTTGCAGTATCCCTGGCTTTATGACGAGCTTATCCAAAAACCCGGCGCAGTGCAGGATTTCAAGGAGGAATGGCAGTGGACCCGCTTCCAGGTGGGAGGCAAGCTTTTCGCCGCCATCTGCAAGGACGAAACCGGGCAGGACGCCCTGCTCACCCTGAAGCTGGAGCCTCAGGAGGGACGCTTTTTCCGGGAGCAGTATGAGGACATTATCCCTGGCTACTACATGAACAAGGAGCACTGGAACTCCATCAGGCTGGAAGGGTCTGTGCCGGCGGAGCTTATACGGGAGCTGGCGGAGAAATCCTATCGGCTGGTGCTTCATGGCCTGTCAAAGAAAAAGCAGAAGGAGATCCTGGGGGAAGGATGAGAGGGTATCGGCTGGGTTTCGACCCCTGGGCCTTGTGCCTGTTCCTGGCCTTGATGGCCCCAAACTTTTTCTGGTCCGCTGTCCCCGCCCCCTGTGACGTTCTGCGCGGAGAGTCCGCCACCCAGGCCCTGGACTCTTTCGCTTCCCTATGCCAGGTTTTATCGGTAGGGCTTATGTGCCTGCCCCTTTATAAAGGGCAGCGGGAAAAGAGGGCTTTTGGCCCCTGGGCCAAAGCTGCCCTGGGCTGCCTGTGCCTGTATTATCTGGGCTGGGCTTTCTATTACAGGGGCCTTGCTGCCTTTTGGGTTATCCTCCTTCTAACCCTGCCCCCCTGCCTTGCCCTGCTGTCCTATATCCTGCACCGGAAAAATTGGCCCGCCGCCCTGCCCGCTGCCCTTTTCACGGTGTGCCATATCGTGTACGCGGCAGTGAATTTCCTGCTCCCACCAGGGTTTGTTTGAAAAACGAGAACGCTGCCTTTTCCTCTGTTTTCAAAGAAGCCCTAAGCAGGGATGGCAACTGCGTTTTGAAAGCCCTAGCCTTTCCGCCTGCGCCTGGGCTTTACCTGGACAGCTTCATTGAGATACCGCTCCGGAAAAATGAATGCCTCCGCCGGAATATGGTACAGCGACACCAGCACCCGGATTTCCTTCAGGCCCGGCATGGTTTTCCCCGTCTCATAATAGGTGTAAGTGGAACGGTTTATTTGCAGCACCTCCGCCACCTGGCTCTGGGTCAGTTTCTGCGCCGCACGCGCGCTTCTGAGCATCCTTGAAAAGTCTTCCCGAAAGTTTCCCATTTCCTCATCCCTTTCTTTCGTGCATATGTCAGCAGCGTTTCTATCTGTTTTAAAACCCTGTTTATACCATCTATAAAGAGAAAAGACACCGGGTCTTGGGCAAGACCCGGGCTGGTATGCGCTGCAAGCCGATGTGGCAAGATTTCCCGCAGAACAAACAGGATGCAGGTGCTTTTTTGTGGCTATATAGCAGGAAAAGCCAGATAAAAACCCTGAAACCCCTGAATAATATTATAAAATGCCCTTTTGTTTCCCGTCAATAGTAACACGCCAATTCCCATAAAATACCGCGGCAGGAAGCTTTAACAATATCACATATTTTTAACATAAATTATAATATATAAATCACCTTCTTGCAACCATAAAATATGTTTACAAGGAGGTGATTTCCCATGGGAAACCGGGACTTGATTATCAAGCCCAAAAAGGCGAAAGGCGAGGATGGTTACAAAGTTTTTTCCATCCGTATCAGGGAAGAACTGGTAAGCCGGCTGGACACCATTTCAGCCCAGTCCGGTCACAGCCGCAATGAATTGATCGGCATTTTCATTGAATTTGCCTTAAACAGGTGCCATATAGAAGAAAGCGGGAAGAAATAAAAAATAGTAGAATAATCTGCTCACCACGCCGCGAAAAATGAATACCAGAAACGCCGCAAAGCCGCATAAACACTATGTTTTTGCGACTTTGCCCGTTCCTGTGGCTGCGGTATAAAAATCTGTTTTGACGCCCATTTGACGCCCTAACTCGACGGACAGATATAAGCCGCCATAAGAAATAGTAAAAAGATACGCCCGTCAAAGCTCTAAATCAGTGCTTTTTTTCTTTGCCCTGCCCTTTGCTTTTTTCGGCTCGGCTTCCTTTGCTTTCGGCGGGTCTGCTTTCCCTACTGCGTCATGGTATGCGTCAAGCACTTCTTTCTTCCGTTCAAGCCGCACGTCCACATAACGCGCTGTGACTGCTTCAAAGTTCATAGACAGCCCAAGCGATACGCCGATACCCGCAAGCGTATGTCCCAGGACTTCGCCCACTGTGTAGAAGTCGCCTGTCAGTTGGTGCATATTCGTAGCCGCCGTATGCCGTTACGGTATAATAACGACAAACGGAAAAAGCCTTGATTTTCAAGGGGTTTGAGCGTTTGCCGTCATTTATTCAATTCCTTTTCCAAGTTGAAATCTGACGAGAAAAATATCGAAAAAAGGAGGCTGTTTCATTAACGACAAAATTTAATAGCGCCAGCGGTCCGGTGTATTGCCTGGCCGCTGATTGCCGTGGGCGTTTCACTTTTATAGGTGGGCGTCCTTTTTTTGTACTCATTTTCAGGAGAAAGGAGATTCACATGGAACTGAACGAAATGGAAAAGCGCCTGATATTCCAGACGGAGGGCTATGGGAAATCAGATGTCACATATGAGCTGCGCATGTGCCTCCCCTATATACCGGACCCGGTAAGGAGGAAAACGGCGGCGGAGCTTGTGCGAAAGCTGGATGCCATGCCGGAAAAAGACTGCCTGGCTCTTATTCAGGATATTCGGAAAAACTACCGGATTCCGGCAGGGCCTAAGACGATGGGGGAACTACTGGTGGAGGCCAGGCAGAAATCCGGTGCGGAGAAATTGAAGGGGCATGACATCATGGCCCTGGAACGCTTCGACCCGGAAGTAAAGCACATTACCGTAGCGGCCTAGAGCGGCTGCTGGCATTTCTTCTCTGCGCAGTATGCGTCTTTGGGCTGATCCCTACTCAGGCGTTTGCGTTTTCGCCGGGACAGAAAGCAAGCTCCTGGCTGGGCGACCAATATGTGGGGTCTGACGGGCAGCATTATTATGCGCCGGCGCCTTACACCTACCTTGTCTACAATTCTGACGGGACGATGGATGTGCGCGCCAGTTCCGGGGGCAGCGCTTACCGGCATTATATGCTGACAGCTTCGGACGGGAGCAGCCAGCAGGTCTATTGTGTGGAGAGCGGCATTGCCTATAATACTTCTGACAATACCTATACATCGGAAAGCGGTACGAACAGCAATTACTTAAACCTCCTTCCGGCAGAAGCACGCCGGGGCATTACCCTGACGGCGATCTACGGCTGGAAACCCGGCGCTTCCCTCCCTGTGTCCGGCATTAACGAGGACGATTATAAAATGGCGACACAGATCATCCTCTGGGAATACCAGCAGCAGCTCCGCAGCGACCCTTACAGCCGGCACGGGAACGGCCAGGCAAAGGCAGACCAGTATTTCAGCGTGATTGCCGGACGTCCTGCGGAAAAGGCATATAACTGGATTCTTTCGCAGGTCGCCTCCCATTCCACAGTCCCCTCCTTTACTTCCACGAAGAAAAGCGAAGCCCCGGAGCTGGAGCTGAAATGGGACACGGAGAAAAAAGTCTATACCCTGACCGTCACGGACACCAATAACCTGAAAATCAACCTGGAGACCTTGAAGGGCAGCGGCGTTTCCGTCACAAGGAGCGGGAACAAGTACACGTCAACTATCTGTTCTTACTGAAAGCCATTGTAAAGGAGGGACATACCAATCAAACGGATTGAAGTAAAAATATTAAACTGCCAGACGGCCAGGGAGGCCGAGAAAAACATGGTCTTTGCCGCCCGGCTCACCCAGAGGGGACATAAGATCTCCACAATGGACGACCTGATGGCCCTTTATGAAAAATCGTTCAGTGATGATACTGTGGCGGCCATCAGCGCCCTTCCCCACCCGACGGTCCAGAAATTTGCGGTAATTACCATTGCCGTTGTAGGGGCAAGCAGGCGGTTCCTTTCGCAGATCACCCGGCACCAGAACGAAGTAAAGTTTATGAGCGCGTCTTTGCAGTACAGCAATTATGCGGGGCAGGCGGATTTTGCCATACCTTATGAGATTATAACCGCCACGGCTGCGGTCCGGGAACTGTACTTAAAAAGCTGCCACGAAGGCATGGGCTGTTACGAAAAGCTGTGCGCCGAGGGGATCGGCCATGACGCGGCGGGATATGCCACACCCCAGGGACTTCGGAATGTGCTGGTTATCAGCGCCACGCCCTATCAGTGGAAACACATCATCGGCCAGCGGGTATGCCGGCGCAATACGGACGAGACCCGGATCGTGCTCTTAAAAATCTGGCAGGAACTTTATACTTTAAGCCCGGTGCTGTTTGCCCCTGATCTCACAGGCCCTTTCTGCCAACAGGACAAATGCCTGGAGGGGAAAATGACCTGCGGAAACATGCTGAAAGCGGATATGACGCCTGGAGATATTCTGAAAACGGACTATCCGGCGCTTTTGGAAGGAGGCGGCGCATGATGATCAAACTGATCGACTTTGGCGTGCCGAAGGATCGCCGCCCTTTCCGTCCGCATGGGAACGATGCCGGCGCGGATGTCTACATGCCCTATGACTGTACGTTACAGCCGGGGGAGATCGCAAAGGTCCCTCTTGGGTTTGGGATTGAAGTGCCGGACGGATATGCGGGCTATGTGTTTCCACGCACCAGCATGGCGGTAAAAGGGCTGGTCTGTGAGCTGCCGCCGGTGGATTCCGGCTACCGCGGGGAGATTCACGCGATCATCAGTAATGTAAGCAGCCAGACCCAGGAGCTTTCCAAAGGCTCCCGCGTGGGCCAGCTTGTAATTACTCCGGTTGTGATCGCAGATTTTGTTACAGAACTTGGCGAGCAGCGCGGCACAGATGGGTTTGGAAGTACAGGAAAATAAAAAAGTGACATTCCGGGAGTGATTCTTGGTTTATCGCCGGTAGTGGGATTGGGCATATCAGGAGGATTGCAGGATAAAATAAAAGAAAGGCAGCAAAAAGCAGTACGCCGTCATAGCGTACCGCCCCGCTGCTTAAAATTGCCTTAATATGTCGTGATGCCCTACGTCTACCAGGATAATCATTTTATCGCCTTCATAATACCAGATAATGCGGATGTCCATGTTGACGCTGCACTCGAAAAGGTCCGTGGTGCCCTGGATGCGTTTGGTCCGCAGCGACGGATGGGAAGGATTTTCAGCCAGAAGTTCCAGCTTGTTTTTAAGCTGCTTCTTCTCCTGGGCGACCAGACCCTTGAAATGCTTTTGGAAACGGGGCGTAAAGGTAAACTCATACGCCATTATTCTGCCTCCAGTCTGTCAAACAGGGCGTCCACGCTGTCAAAGACCGGCTGTTCCCCGGATGCGATTTTTGCTTTTACCCCGTCAATTTCTTCCCGGAGCTCATTCAGGGTGTTCTTTGGATAGACCACCACCGGCATGATGCAGATGGAACCGTCTTTCTCGAAAATGTCCAGTTTGTCGCCTTCTGACAGGCCGAGCTTGACAATGATTTCTCTTGGTATCGTGACCTGGGCTTTTTGGCGTAATTCTGCCAGCATAGAATCATCTCCTTTTTAAGTTTGAAAGTTAGAGGTTCTTACTTTCTTACTTATAGTATATCCACTTTGGGGGATTTATGCAAGGGGGCACGAAAAAAATTTACAGAATAGTAAAAGCGGCCAACACCCTGGCCGCCTTAGCGCTTGCTGTTCAGTTCTTTCATAATGCCGAGGATATAACCCATTGACCGGGAATCCAGTTTTTTTGCCTCTGCGATAAATTCCTTTAAGGCTTGCGGGGCCGGGTTCCCTTCGTCAAAAAATTCCTGGGGCGTCACTCCCAGATATTCACAGATGTAAAGGAAGGACTGCATGGAGGGAAGGGACTTTTTATTTTCAATGTTGTTAATGTAGTTATTTGCCTGTCCCAATGACAAGGACATATCGCGTGCAGACACGCCTTTCTGTGTCCGCAGCTTTGCCAGCCGTTCCGGGACGAAATCTTCATACATCGCCTCTGCCTCCTATTCTGTAATAGATTGTACCTTACACCCTTCCCTTATTCGCAAAATAAAAAAGGGTGTTTACATTGAAACGCTAAAATGAATCTATTATAATTTCGAAAGTGAAGAATACTAACTATTGGATGGAGGAAAAGACAGATGAAAGGAAAGACATGCTGTGTCACCGGGCACAGGGATTTACCGCAGAAAGAAATCAACCATGTAAGCTGTCCAGAAGAATGACGCCCGCAGCCTTGGCAAAAATCAATTTCGCCCGGAATCACAAAAAGGTTGCTTTAACCCTGGCGAGTTTGGGGTTCACCGGGATTTTCCTCATGTGCGCATCTACGATTTTGACATCTGCTGATCCTGTGGACATTGCAAGGCAGAATTTCCTCGGCGGTTATGAAATGAAAATCTCCTTAAATTTAGAAGGCAATGATTCAACGGTTACGGATGCCGAAGCATTTGACCGGGTGCAGCGTAACAATCCGCTGAACGATGAATTGAAGGCGCAGTTGCTTGACAATCCGCAAATAGAATCCGTGACGGCCTTGCAGAGCTGCACCGCAAGCGTCTACCTTCCCGGCAATACCAATGTGGAAGGGATTCCTTACTTTGATGTGGTCGGCCTTTCAAAAGAGTTTTTGGAACAACACCAGGACACACTCCTGACTGGCAGTATGAATTATGAGGAATTGGTCGCTCAAAACGGAATTTTAATGGATGATAGCTCTGGAATGGTAGCCAAATTCGGAAAATATAACGCCGCCGTAGGTGATGTCATAGAGATTGAAACGGACACGGGGGAAAAGGTCAAGTTTACCGTCATGGGATTGATAGACCTGAATCTCCGGGAATATGCGGGTTTTTATCTCTATATACCACAGGAATTGCTGTCTGTGATCAGACCTAACACCACCAATTTTAATTCGCAATATTTGCTCGACATAGACTTAGAACAACTCTCTGAGGCGGAAGATTTTGTCTATCAATTGTGTGGAGATAATCAAGCTCTTGGGATTCAAGGCATGGAAAGCGCAATATCCTTTTGCAAAGAAACACTGAAATTATGGCAGACACCCCTCTACGCCCTGGTGATTTTCATCGGTCTGTTCGCGTTGATTAACCTGATTAACACCCTGATGACCAACCTGATTTCCCGCCAGCAGGAGTTTGGCGTGATGCAGTCCATTGGCCTGTCTGGCAAGCAGCTCACAAAAATGCTGCGGGTGGAAAGTGTTTACTATGTGGCGGGAGCAATGGCGATCACCCTGACGCTGGGAACAGCGGCGGCTTATGCGTCCTGTCAGATGTTCAGTCAGGTAGGGATATTGGGAACACTGAACTATACATTCCCTGTCCTGCATATCGCCATCTTCTTTGCGGCGCTCTGTGCAATCGCGGCGGTCTATTCTGTTTTGGCGATTCGCTATTGCAGAAAGCAATCGCTGGTAGACCGCATCAAGACAATGGAATAAGGCTTCTCACTCTGGCCGGAGCGGGCTTTACTGTTCCGGCTGTTTTTTTAAATATCTATAAATGAGCAAATATAGAAATTTGCACAAAACTACCCTACCAATTTCAAAACAGCTTCAAGTGACGCACCATTT
>NZ_QWLE01000291.1:0-603 GCF_009917365.1 Neglectibacter sp. X4
ATTTATCCGTTGCTTTGTTCAAAGCAGAAAGATTCGTGTTGTTTGATTCTAATGCAGTAGCAGCATAATCAGTTTTAATCAGACGTACGCCATCATTGATAACTTTTTCTAAATCTACAATCTCTTTTTCTGCATTCGGAATATTAGTAGAAGACTGCATCCATGTCTGGATTTTGCCATAAGTATCAACGGTTGTATCTAAGTTATTAATTAATTTAACGAGCTTTTCTAATGCAGCATCAACAGTTGCAGCGTTATAAATAGCCTTACCTGTAGTAGGACTATACTGGTTCTTTAAAGCAGCCGCATAGTCAGTAGCATATTTTACTAACAGGTTGACATTTACAAACTTGTCAGCAATCTTATAGAAGTTGTCTGGTTCACTAGTATTAGCAGAAGGAGCCAACGTAGCTAATGCAGTAGTTTTAGCTGTTGTGACAGCACTTTCTGCTTCCGCATCATTAATCTGACCAACATATAAAGCAACTACCTTCTGTACATTTGCAGTTAATGAACCTAATCTTGCGTTTGCTTCTGCAACCTCAGTAGCATTGCTTGCTGCTTCAGGATTCGCAACGATATTCTGCAGTCTTGCTCTTTCAG
>NZ_QWLE01000292.1:0-603 GCF_009917365.1 Neglectibacter sp. X4
CGAATCCCCATCTATAAGTCTGTCAATGCGTCTTGTAATATATGCGTATTCGTCATGAATTTTCACCAGTCCGTGAGGCACTGTCTTTACCCCCGCAATCCTTGCTAACCTCATCGCCAAATCTTCAAACTCCGGAAGCTTCTCAAATTCGTCAGTTTGCGGCTTTAAAATATAACCCGTTGGATAGTCTACAAGTGTAAGACGGGATTCCGTTTCTGTGGATAAGTGCAGTGAAAGCTTCTTCTGCACCCCAGGAACTGTCAATCCTTTATTTACCGTCTTCCTTGCTAACTGATTTAATCCCTCTTTTGTCACATCTAAAATAGGCATTTTATCCGTACCAAAAAAAGCTTTTACACACTTCTTGTGCCAGCAAGAATCTTTCTCCTCCAGCGACACCGAATCCCTAATATCCTTTTGACAGTATAAGCATTTCATCTCTATCCTTTCTCCGTTCTGATCGACACATCACCGATACAATCCCTACAAGTTAAAAGCAATAGACCAAACCGGTCGTTAGCATTGATTTTCCAGTTCCTGCTTGCAACATCAAGAAGCCAGCCTTCTGGAACAAGACCATCAAAAAAAGAAAATAGCGTGCTA
>NZ_QWLE01000293.1:0-600 GCF_009917365.1 Neglectibacter sp. X4
GAGAAATCTGATGATAGAATAAATGCAGCAGAGAAAGGAGAAGTGTCCGTGTCTGATAAGTTTTATCAAAATTTAGGCGCAAAACTGCGTGTCTATAGAAAAATACAGCAGATAACGCTGAAACAGCTTTCGGAAGCACTGAATAAAAGTCTTGCGACCGTTTCTAAGTATGAAAAAGGCGAGATTGTCGTAGATTTAGAGGTTTTGATTGATTGGTGCAGATATTTAAATGTTGACATAGCAACGCTGCTTCCGAGCTCGAAAGAGACGGAAACAGATAAGCAAAGGTATGCTGGGAATTATATAGACAGGCTGTATCTCTACAGCTATATGGGACACAAAAACAAGCTGCATATTGATGTAATTGAAATAGATAACACAAAGATGCGCGCCACTCTTTATTTAGATGTTGCGGATGTCTCTAATATTTACGAAAGCAGTTTTATCTATTTCGGAGAAGTGATTTATAGTGATATCAGCATTAATTTTGTATTTTTTAATGCTTCACCGCCGTTTGATATGCTGACTTTTAGTATGCCAACGCTTTCAGAGGAACAGGATTATCGGATTGGAATGATGAGTTCCATGACCTTTACATAT
>NZ_QWLE01000294.1:0-262 GCF_009917365.1 Neglectibacter sp. X4
CAGCCTGTT
Organism: Neglectibacter sp. X4; assembly: GCF_009917365.1. Classification (NCBI taxonomy): domain Bacteria; kingdom Bacillati; phylum Bacillota; class Clostridia; order Eubacteriales; family Oscillospiraceae; genus Neglectibacter; species Neglectibacter sp. X4. The sequence continues at coordinate 10 of NZ_QWLE01000294.1, forward strand.
CCTTTCCGCAGCTGGAAATAAGCTGCTGCTTGAGCACGCTGTACGCCCCTCGAAGCTGCAAACTCTCTTCCGCCTCTGATATAGCAAGAAGTGTAAAGGATTTCCCTTCCAATGAATGCAGCAATGACGCATAGGCTGACGGCGAAAAGGTGTCGCCAAAGACGATGACCTTTGACTTTTCCTCTACTGGCTCTGCTGCAGAAATACCAGCGCGAAGCAGCTTCGCCATCTGCCCCGACGCCAAAACTACAGT
>NZ_QWLE01000295.1:0-325 GCF_009917365.1 Neglectibacter sp. X4
ATCTGCTGACTGCGCGATTTTATCTCCCAAAGCCTGCAGTTCCTCCGCCTGCGCCATGTCTGCTCTTGTTATACTGCGGCGAACCCACTGACTTTCCCAAAGCTGATCCAGACAAGCTGGGCATTTTACTTTCAATTCTTCCGTATGCAGTTTTTCAAAATTTCTCGTTTCAATAATAATATTCATATGTTCAGTTTAACATGAAAATACAGTTCGTTCAATTATTCTCTGTCACAATTTTTCTGCTTTATTTTAACTCTTTTAATTCGTAAACTAATTTTCTTAAAAGTAAAATATAGCCTACTAAAAATGGGCAATCCCGTTA
>NZ_QWLE01000296.1:0-595 GCF_009917365.1 Neglectibacter sp. X4
TGAGCTTTTAGCAGATGGTATAAACATGGTTGCAATCGATGGCTACAGAATGGCAATCACCAGAGAAGCTATGATTAATAAAGAAGAAAAGAACGTCATTATTTCTGCAAAAATTATGAACGAAATCAGTAAGATTTTAAGTGATGCATCAGAAGAAGATGAAAATGTAAAACTTTTCATGAGTGATAAAAAAGCTATCTTTATGATTGGCAGCGTAAAGGTTGTCCTCAGACTTCTTGACGGTGAATTTATCAAATACAAGGATGTGCTTCCAAAAGACAATAAAATAAAAGTGAAGGTCAACAAAGGAGATTTGATGGAAAGTATAGAAAGAGCTTCCTTGCTTTCTAAAGAAGGAAAGAACAATCTCATTAAAATGTCCATCAAAGATACCATCGTTACCATCACTTCCAAGTCTGAAGAGGGAAATGTAAAAGAAGAAGTTATCATTTCTAAAGAAGGAGAAGATTTGGATATCGGATTCAATGCAAAATATGTCCTTGACGTGATGAAATCTATCGATGATGAAGAAGTATATATGTACTTCAACACACCAATTACCCCTTGCCTTGTAGAACCAATTGAAGGGGAAGCA
>NZ_QWLE01000297.1:0-593 GCF_009917365.1 Neglectibacter sp. X4
AAAGTACAGTTTACAAGGGACTACACAAGGTAACGGTCTGACGGGCGCTGATATGCCCGTCAGATTTTCCATGTGATGTTTAAGCTGTCGCTTGTGGCGGCAATGGTGGTAATCATCAAATCCACCACCCGCCGCTTGTCGTCAAAGGATACGTTCTTCCAAGTGTCGAGGTAGCCGGAAATCTGGCTGACCTGTTCCGGGCTGATGGCTTCCACGGTCAACTCCGCCATCTTCGCCAGAAGTTCCTGCTTGCGTCCGTCCAGTTCGGCTATCTTCACATTCACATAGGAGAGCAGCACATTATTTGCGCCTGTCAGACTGTCCAGCAACTTTTCAATCTCGCTATCCACATGGGCAAGTTCCACTTGCAGGGCGGTGATTTTGGGATTGGCCTTTGCCGCTTTCTTCCTGCCCGTCAGTGTCTTGTAGCTGTCCAGCTTTTTCACCATCTGCCGATACACCACCGCTTCCAGTTCCGCCGTGATGATTTTCCCACAGCCGGGACAGCTTTTGTTGTCCAGCCGTTTCGTACAGCGGAGGTACTGTCTGCCGGAGGGATTGAAGATACTCATAAGGGCGTACCCGCAGTTCCC
>NZ_QWLE01000298.1:0-593 GCF_009917365.1 Neglectibacter sp. X4
ATGCAGCTGATGAATCCAAACACTACAGACGCAGCGCAGGAAAAACATGTGCCCGTTGTTACTATCGACGGAAATAAAGTTACTGTCTGTGTCAGCAGCACCGAACATCCGATGATGGAAGAGCATCACATCGCCTTCATCATCTTGGAGACAAATCAGGGCGTACAGAGAAAATATCTGGATAAAACCGGAAAACCCACTGCGCAGTTTGTTCTCTGTGAAGGCGAAAAAGCAATCGCAGCCTATGAATACTGTAATCTCCACGGATTTTGGAAAGCGGAAATCTAAAGAAAATATGCAAAAAGTCGGACCAGCAAACCTAATTGCCTGTCCGGCTTTTTCTATGTTGCTTCAGCACTCTTCCTGCCCCGACGCGTAAGTTTCTCCATCCGCCATCTGTCTGCGGCTATACTGCAACATATACAGTTGGTAATATCTCCCCTGCTTTGCAAGCAGCTGTTGATGGTTGCCCTCTTCTGCAATTTCGCCATGAGAAAGCAAAATGATGTGATCCGCATGCTGTATCGTAGAAAGACGATGTGCTACAATGAGCATGGTGCCAATATTTCGCATCCTCTCTAGAGAATCCTGAA
>NZ_QWLE01000299.1:0-593 GCF_009917365.1 Neglectibacter sp. X4
TCTTCAAGATTTCCCCCGCTGATCTTCTGTCGTTCCAGCTTTGCGATCAGATAGATGTTATAATCATTTGTGGCACCGTTATCCTTTATCTTCTGTTCCAGGTAATGCAATGTTCCTTTAGCGTGTGCCTGGGACACTGCATATAACGGATCATTGCGATTCATCGCGTCCATCAGCGCCTCCTGATGCTTCCTGACATCCTGGGCAACTGGAATAATTAGAAGCTGCGCTTCCTGTCCGATGTTTGAGATAAACCTTGTCACACGATTCAAAAGCATGATTTTTTTATCCTTTGACAGATAGTCATAACTCACGCCCAAGATTTGATAACATGCCCAACACTCAGTGCGTTTATTAAAAATCAAATTCCCCTCAAAATACTTGATAGGAAACTCATAATTCATTTCTCTCCCCTCCTCTTTTTCTTTCCAGTTTTGCCTTTACTGCTCTGTAATCTGGCATCAATAATGTTAATAATCTCTGTTCCGCGATATAATACGTTCTGGAAGCAACCCTCTGTATAATCATTGCACTCCTGGAATTTTGATAGGTATTCCGGCAACAGCCTATACTCCACATATCCCAGAGCAAAC
>NZ_QWLE01000300.1:0-593 GCF_009917365.1 Neglectibacter sp. X4
TTAGAAAAGAATCACCATATGGAAATAACGGTTTTTGGTTTGTTTTTGATAGAGAATTATACAAGGAAAACTAATACTAAATTTGGTAAAAGGTAGCTCATAGACTTTGCCTAACAGATCCACAAATCGGACTTTTAGGTACTGTTTCAATGATAGATTATATAAAAATAGGAGTATTAATAGAAATGAGATTATCAAAGGTTCAACAAGAAACAATTGATTTTTGCAAGGCGCAAATTGATGAAGCAAGAAAACAGGTTATTGATTTGAAAAAGATTAAGAAAAGTGAGCTATGTCAAGCGATGAAAATAATTGATGCTCAAAATGGGATAGTATATACACAGGGCGGTAACTGTAGTATTAGAACATTAAAGAAACTTGAAGAACTTGGAATCTTAGAAATATTAGAAGATAACTCTGGCATTGGAACAGGCTTTGGTGCGTTTCCTTCAAAAGTAAGGATTTTGAATTATTAAAAATAGGCGAATTCTAGTCCGATGAAGTGAACACTTGTAGATAAAATTTGTTCAGGCGTAGATAAGGAAAGGTTAAGAACAATGGCAAAACCCATGAGTATAGAAAATTTTTACGAA
>NZ_QWLE01000301.1:0-591 GCF_009917365.1 Neglectibacter sp. X4
ATAAGACCCAGGATCATCCTGGCAATGGTCGTCTTCCCAGAGCCGGACTCCCCTACGATGGAGATAACCTCGCCCTCGCGGAAGTCAAAGTTTACCTGCTTCACTGCCTCGGTGCGGGTCTTGCCATAGCCGAAAACCTTGGTGATGTTCTCACCCTTCAGTACCGATTTCCCCAACTCTCTAGCCATTTCTCCCGTACACCTCCTTCAAATAGTCCACTTCATAGCAGCAGCGGTACATCCTGTGCTCCTCAAACTCCTTCTCCGGCACCTCATATACCTTGCACTCCGGCTTTGCATACTTGCACCGGGGCGCAAACCGGCAGCCGGCCGGCGGATGCTTCAGGTTCGGGGGCGTTCCGGGGATGGCCTCCAGCTTTGTCTCCCTGGTGCCCTCTTCCGGCACGATGATGGAACCCATCAGGCCCTTGGAATAAGGATGGATGGGATCGAACACCATTTCCTTGGCTGTGCCGCGCTCCACTATCTGTCCTGCGTACATAACCATAATGTCGTCTGTCACGTTGTACAGCAGCGGCAGTTCGTGGGTGATGAAGATCATGGACTTGATAAAGCCCTTCTCCATCAGCTC
>NZ_QWLE01000032.1:0-37044 GCF_009917365.1 Neglectibacter sp. X4
AATTCTTTCTCCGTTATTTCCAATACCTTTCCTGCTTCAGCTGGCGGCCAAGGGTAGCTCCCGCTCTGGGCACGGCGCTTGCTCAGGCAGAAACCCGCCCCGTCCCACTCTAAATATTTTATCATACTTCCACTCAAATCACGAAAAACGTACAGATTTCCGTCATAGGGGCTGTGGTTCAGTTGATACCGGATGATCCCCAGCAGCCCGTCCAGCCCTGTATAGTAGAATCGGATTACATTCCAACATAAGAGGTCATCAAGATGGAAAAATCATTATTTGATCAGATGGGCGGCACATACACTCGGCAAGGTGATTACTGCTTGCCCAATCTTGCCTTACCGTCGCAGGAAGAACGGCATATCGGTGTATGGGGAGAACGGCGGCGGAAGTACCTCAAGGAACACCGTCGTGTGCTGTACTACAATCTGCTGACCAGTGGGAAGCTCCAAGCGCACCTTGCCGATGTGGAGGAACAGGCACAGGAGATGTTCGAGCGACTGACAAAGCAGATGGCAGAAAAGCAGGGCGCGACAGAAGCGCTGAAAGCTGCCGACATGATGGCGTGGGTAGGAAGAATGAACAATATCCGCAACGCTACGGAGGAAGCTATCTATAACGAAATCATCTATGCGTAAGAGGAAGGGCTGTGCCAAGCGGTACAGCCCTTCCTGGACCTTTAGCGCCTTTACAAGGATTTTACATTTCTCCGATAACCGATTTGACATTCGGGCGGTATGATTTGGGCGTAGTCCGAAATGAAAATCATGAAACGAGAAGGAGAAATGCAAAATGAAGTTTGGAAAGAAAATTCTGGCTCTCGGTCTTATGGGAGTACTTGCTCTTTCTGTGCTGACAGGCTGCGGAAGTACCGGCGGCACGGTATCCACGGATGGCTCCACCTCTATGGAAAAGGTAATCGGGGCGCTGAAGGAAACCTTTGAAAGCGAGAACAAGTCCATTTCCGTCACATACAATCCCACCGGCTCCGGCTCAGGAATTACGGCGGTGGCGGAGGGGCGTTGCGACATCGGTCTTTCCAGCCGTGACCTGAAGGATGAGGAGATCGCACAGGGACTTGAGGGCACTGTACTGGCCTACGACGGTATCGCCATTATCGTCAATCCGGAAAATCCTGTCGCCGATCTGGATGTGGAAACTATCGGCAAGATTTTCACCGGCGAGATCACAAACTGGAGCGATGTGGGCGGCGCTGACGCCGAGATCGCGCTCATTGGCAGAGAGGCCGGCAGCGGCACCCGAGATGGTTTTGAATCCATCACCGGCACAAAGGACAACTGCAAATACCGTCAGGAGCTGACCTCCACCGGCGATGTGATCACCACCGTGGCAGGCAATCCGGCGGCTGTCGGGTATGCCTCTCTCGCCTCCCTCAAGGACAGTGTGAAAGCGCTCACCGTGGGCGGCGTTGCGCCCAGCGACGAAACCATCAAGGACGGCAGTTATCCTGTGCAGCGCAATTTTGTACTGGTGACAAAAAAGGACGAAACCCTCAGTCCTTCGGCGCAGAAGTTCTTCGACTACATCACTTCCGAAGAGGCGGCGGAGGTCATCAAAAATGCAGGCGCAGTGCCTGTGAAGTGATAAACCCATGAAGAACAGAAAAGCGGCTTTTGAAAGATTTGTGTACGGAGTTTTCCTTCTGATTGGGCTTGTGACGGTGGGCTGCGTGCTGCTCATCACCGTATATCTGGTGATCGCCGGACTGCCGGCGATTCGTGAGATAGGGCTTGTGCAGTTCCTGTTCGGGAAGGTGTGGGCGTCCACTGCGGCGGAGCCGTCCTATGGGATATTGCCCTTTATTCTCACCAGTGTTTACGGAACGGCCGGGGCGATTGTCCTCGGCGTGCCCGTGGGCTTTCTGACAGCGGTGTGCCTGGCAAAGCTGGCGCCGAAAGGGGTGAAATCTGCGGTGGGTACGGCGGTCAGCCTGCTGGCAGGCATCCCATCGGTGGTGTACGGTCTGGTGGGTATGATCGTGCTGGTTCCCGCCATAAGAGAAGCCTTCCGGCTGCCCGATGGGGCTAGCCTTTTTGCCGCAATTCTCGTGCTGGCGGTGATGATCCTGCCCTCTATCGTAAAGGTATCGGTCACGGCGCTGGAGGCCGTGCCGAAGGAATATGAGGACGCTTCCCTGTCTCTGGGCGCGACGCCGGTGGAAACCTATTTCAGAGTGTCTGTTCCAGCGGCAAAAAGCGGCATTGCCGCCGCCGTGGTGCTGGGCGTAGGCAGGGCCATTGGCGAGGCTATGGCGGTTATGATGGTCTGCGGGAATGTGGCGAATATGCCCTCTCTGTTCGGCAGCGTGCGTTTTCTTACAACGGCTGTGGCAACCGAGATGTCCTATTCCTCCGGTCTGCAACGGCAGGCGCTGTTTTCCATTGCTCTGGTGCTGTTCCTCTTTATCATGCTGATTAACGCCTGCCTCAACTTCTTTTTGAAGCGGGACAAGGAGGGAGCCAAATGAGCGGAAAGCGCAGGGCTTATAGTATCGTAATGAAGCTGCTGATGTGGCTTTCGGTGGGGCTGACAGGCGCATTGGTTCTCTTCCTGGTCGGCTTCATATTTGCGAAGGGACTTCCCAATATCACATGGGAGCTACTGACCGAAAGCCCCAGCTACCTGCAAAACAAAATTGGCATTCTGCCGGATATCGTGAACACGGTCTATCTTGTGCTTGCGACCCTTATTATCGTTCTGCCGCTGGGCGTGGGAGCGGCGGTCTATCTGACGGAATATGCCCATAACGGGCGCATTGTCAGCATGATCGAATATGCAGCCGAAACCCTTTCCGGCATTCCCTCTATCATATACGGCCTTGTGGGAATGCTGGCTTTTGCCAATAATTTCGGCAAATGTCTGCTTGCGGGCGCGCTGACGCTGGTCATTATGAATCTGCCCACCGTGATGCGCACGACACAGGAGAGCCTGAAAACAGTGCCCCAGAGCTATCGTGCGGGGGCGTTTGGTTTGGGAGCCGGAAAGTGGCGGGTCATCCGCACCGTAGTGCTTCCCGGCTGTGTAGACGGCGTTATCACCGGCTGTATCCTCACAGTGGGCAGGATCTTGGGTGAGTCGGCGGCACTGCTGTTTACGGCGGGCTTTGCCCATACCCTCGGCGGTGTTGTAAGCACACTTTTCAGCTCGGGGTGCAGCCTTACGGTGGCGCTGTATGTCTACGCCAAAGAGCAGGGAGAGTTTGAGGTGGCCTTTGCCATCGCTGCGGTTTTAATGATACTGACGCTACTCATCAACCTTGCGGCGGCGCTTGTGAGCAGATATTTTCAAAGGAGGCGAACAGCTTGAGTGCAGTGATCACAGTGGACGATTTATGCCTGTGGTACGGCAAGACCCAGGCACTGAAAAATATTGATATGCAGATCCCGGAAAAGAGCATCACCGCCTTGATCGGTCCCTCCGGCTGCGGGAAATCCACCTTCCTCAAAACCCTGAACCGTATGAACGACCTGATCCCCGAGGTGAGGATCACAGGCGAGGTGCTGTACCAAGAGCGCAATATTTTTGAAAAATCAGTAGATGTCAACGACCTTCGGAAGAACATTGGCATGGTATTTCAGAAGCCCAACCCCTTCCCCATGAGCGTTTACGACAATATCGCCTACGGTCCCCGTACCCACGGTATTCGCTCCAAGGCGATGCTGGATGAGATCGTGGAGCGGTCATTAAAAGGGGCGGCTATCTGGGATGAGGTGAAAGACAGGCTGAAGAAGTCTGCCCTGGGACTCTCCGGCGGGCAGCAGCAGAGGCTTTGCATCGCCCGTGCGCTGGCGGTGGAGCCGGAGGTACTGCTGATGGACGAGCCCACCTCCGCCCTCGACCCAATCTCTACCGGCAAAATAGAGGAGCTTGCTCTTGAGCTGAAAAAGCGCTATACTATCGTTATCGTGACCCACAATATGCAGCAGGCGGTCCGAATCTCTGACCAAACGGCGTTTTTCCTGCTGGGCGAGCTGGTAGAGATAGGCGAAACGGAAGCTTTATTCTCCCAGCCCCGGGACAAGCGCACAGAAGATTACATCACAGGGAGGTTCGGATAATGCGTTCAAGGTTTGATGAGCAGCTTGATCTGCTGAATAAAGAGATGATCACCATGGGCGCCCTGTGCGAAAACGCCATCGCCATGTCCGCCAAAGCTGTGGCGGAAGGCGACCTCGCCCTGACCGAGTCCATACCTGCGCTTGCAGAGCAGATCGGGCAGAAGGAAAGGGAGATCGAAAGCCTTTGCCTGAAACTGCTTTTACAGCAGCAGCCGGTGGCGAAGGATCTGCGCATCATCTCCTCCGCCCTGAAAATGGTCACGGATATGGAGCGCATCGGACATCAGTCTGCTGACATTGCCGAAATCGTCAGGATGGCAAACCTCAAGGTGGGCGGTGATACGGAAGAAGTCCGTAACATGGCGCTTGCTGTGATAAAGATGGTCAGCGAGAGCATTGACGCCTTTGTAAAAAAAGACGACGCTATGGCACAGGCGGTCATCGCCTATGACGATGTGGTGGATGACTGCTTTGACCGTGTCAAAAAGCTGCTGATTGGCCGCTTCAGCCAACCGGGAATCGACGGTGAGCAGACCATCGACCTTTTGATGGTCGCAAAATATTTTGAACGAATCGGGGATCACGCAGTCAACATTGCAAAATGGGTGGTGTTCTCCATTACCGGAAGCAAGGGATGAAAAAGATGATTTTTTGTGTGGAGGACGACAGCGGAATTCGTGACCTGATGATATATACTCTGAACGCCGCCGGCTTTGAAGCTGTCGGCTTTGGGGATGACGCAGCGTTTTGGGAAGCCATGAAGCAGCAAAGACCGGAGCTTATCCTGCTGGATATTATGCTGCCCGGAGAGGACGGGATTTCCATTCTCAAAAGCTTGCGTTCCCAAATCGTGACAAAGGATATCCCCGTCATTATGGCCACTGCCAAGGGCACGGAATACGATAAAGTGACCGGACTTGACTTGGGCGCAGACGATTATCTTTCAAAGCCTTTCGGCATGATGGAAATGGTGTCAAGAGTCAAGGCGGTTTTGCGCCGCACCGCTCCGAGGGAAGAACGGGAGCCTCTGCGCATCGACGGACTGGAGCTTGACCCTGGGTCCTGCATTGTTCAGATCGACGGAGAGCGTGTGGAGCTTACATTGAAAGAATTTAAGCTGCTGTTCACCTTCATGGAAAACATCGGCAGGGTGTTCACCCGTGAGCATCTGCTGGAAACCGTTTGGGGGCTGGACTATATCGGCGAAACACGAACAGTGGATGTACATATCGGCACCCTGCGGACAAAGCTGGGGAAATACAGCAGCCTAATTGCAACGGTGCGGGGTATCGGCTACCGTATGGAGGATAAGCTATGACAAAACGGATTTTCCGCTCCATCTGCTTTGTCGCCATTGCGGTTTTCCTTGCCTCCTTAATTCTCATTATGGGCGTGCTGTACAGCTACTTTTCGGGGGTGCAGCAAAGGCAGCTTCAAATGCAGTTAGAGCTTGCCGCACAGGGAGTCACCAATGAAGAAACCGCCTATTTTAGCGACCTTACGGTGCGGGATTATCGTATTACATGGATCGACACAGACGGGACGGTGCTGTATGACAGCGATGCACTCAGTTCGGATATGGAGAACCATTTGGAGCGTGAGGAGATCAAAGAAGCCCTTGCCACAGGCTATGGGGAAAGTAAACGGTATTCCGCTACGCTGATGGATCGCTCTCTTTATGCGGCGCAACGTTTGGAGGACGGAACCGTCCTGCGTCTTTCCATTGCGCAAAGCTCCATTTTAACGCTGGTACTTGGTATGGCACAGCCGATAAGCATTGTCATAGTTCTGGCGGTTGTCCTGTCCGTTGTCCTCGCTGTCCGCCTTTCTAAAAGCATTGTGAAGCCTTTGAATGAAATTGATTTAAATCATCCTCTTTCAAACGAGGGCTATGACGAACTTGCACCTCTTCTTCGTCGGATCGACGGCCAGCAGAAACAATTGCGGGGACAAAAGACCCGGCTGGAACAGAAGCAGGCCGAGCTGGACACTATCATCGGCAGTATGAGCGAAGGTATGGTACTGCTGAATGAACGAGGAAAGATCGTCAGCATCAATCCCGCTGCCATGGCTCTGCTGGGCGCAAGCCAAAATTGTGTTGGTACGGATATGCTCACCGTCAGCAGGAATTTGGACCTGCATGACATTTTATCTCTGGCATTGCAGGGGCAGAGCGAAGTGCAGACCGTAGGCCTTGAAACCGGGCAATACCAAATCAGCGCCAGCCCAATTATGTCTGAAGGAAAAGTTGCCGGTGCCGCTCTTTGCTTTTTCGATGTGACCGAAAAGGAAAATGCGGAGCAGATGCGCCGTGAATTCACCTCCAATGTGTCCCATGAGCTGAAAACGCCCCTGCACTCCATTTCCGGCTATGCGGAGCTGCTTCAAAACAACATGGTGAAGCAGGAGGATATCGTCCCCTTTGCGGGAAAGATATACAGGGAAGCCCAGCGCATGACAAGTCTGGTGGAGGATATCTTGAGCCTTTCCCATTTAGACGAGGGCGCAGAGGACATGGAGTGGACAGAGATCGATCTGTATGAGCTTGCGGCGAAAGCCATCGCCGGTTTGGAGGCGGAAGCGAAAGCAGCGGAAGTGAAGACGTCTCTGCACGGAGAGTATTGCTGTCTGCACGGCATTCCGCAGCTTCTCCACAGTATCCTCTACAATCTTTGCGACAACGCCATTAAGTATAACAGAAACGGCGGCGAAGTAAAGGTCAGCGTTGAAGGGCAGGGCGACAGCGTCCTTCTCACCGTTTCGGATACGGGTATAGGCATTCCCGCTCAGGAGCAGGAGCGCATTTTTGAGCGGTTCTACCGTGTGGATAAGAGCCGTTCCAAAGAGGTTGGCGGCACAGGATTGGGACTCTCCATCGTCAAGCACGCTGTGCTGATTCATCACGGGGCGATTGAGGTGGACAGCGCAGTGGGTGAGGGAACAACGATCACTGTCCGCTTGCCGATATAGAAAGGGTTAATCGCAGAGCGCTATGTTGCCCGAATTTGCACCTGAGAGACAAAGTAAAACTTAAAGAAAGTCTTGACAAACAAATGTTCCACTGCTAAAACATAAGACATCCGCAAGGAGAAAACCGGGCGATGATAAGGTTTGGTATCGTGCTACGGGGCTGCTCATTGCAGATTGGACGGCAGTACACTGCCAGCCCACCGGGGAGAGCCGCCGCCCCAGGTGGCGCGAGATACACGTCCGCTCGAACGCAGCGTTGAATGCTGTCTTGGTGATGGTTTCATCCTCCAACGCCGCCAGCACCCGGTCGGGGAGCTGCTCCCCACAGGCCAGATCGACCACCTGGGTCGGCTCATCGTCAAAGGCGTAGGCAAAGAGGAGGATTTGAAACAGGGGCGAATCCGAATAGGCGTACACGCCACATTTCGGAAGGTCTACGTCAGAAAAGGTTTCGATGTCGATTGCCAATAGGCTCATAACTGCCTCCAGATAGTGCAAGGAGGGGTGGAGGCCATCCACCCCTCCCGCCATGCGGTTGTGTGTGTTAGGACAGGAAATCCTCATCCTCGTCCGCCATCGCCTCGAAATCGTCAGAGGCTTTGGTGCGGCCACCCAGGGCCTCGCCGTCCTTCACGAACTGGACATTGCCCAGACCGGCGGGCCAGCTTGAGGAACTCCTCGGCCCTGGCGCGGCACTGGTTCCGGGCCTTACAGAAACGGCACCAGCTCCCTGTTGCGAACTCCCCGGCTCCCATAAGGGCCATCGCCCCGGTGGGCCGGAGAACTTTCTCGCCCCACTGCTCCAGCTCTGCCGGGTCGATCTCCCAGGTGGAGCAATGGTTGAGCCGGGGCTGGAAGATGGTCAGCCGCACCACCTTGGGGTCGTAGAGCAGCTCCGCCTTGCTGAGAACCCCCAGGCCGTAGATCATGAGCTGCTCGTTGTGGTCGGCGAACACTTGAACACCACGGCCCAGCTTGAGGTCGATAATGTGGATGTAGCTGTCGGTCACGATGACCATGTCGGCGGTGCCGAAACAGCCCTCCACATACTCCGAAGCGTCCACCCGCTGCTCCACCGTGAACACCGGGTCTTTACAGACCCGCCGCGCCTCCTCGATCTCGCCCTGGACGAAGGAAACGTACTCCTCCACGGCCTCCAGCAGCTCGTCCGGGTAGTAGTCAGACACCGGGCGGCGGGTGCGCTGCTTGAGATATTTCTTGATGAGGTGTTCAGCCATCGCATGGCCTGCGGTCCCTTCGGCGGCGTAGGCGCTCTCCTCGTCCTGGAACTGCTCCTCCAGCATCAAGGAGGGAGGGCAGTGGAGGCGGCGGTTCGCAGCCGAAGGAGAAAATCTCGCGTGTGTGGAAGGCATCAGAGCGCCTCCACTTCTCGGAGGAGGTCGGCGTAGTCCTCCGGCTTGACGCCAGACAGCTTGCCAGCGTCATACTTCATCAGCAGGGCCTTGACTTGGGCGGTTTTACCCTCATCGCTCTTGGCGGACATGACAGCCCGGACCTGCTCGATGGTGATGGGCTTTTCGGTTTTCTTGTTCGGCTCCGGGGCCGCAGAGGGGGTGGCCTCCGCTCCCTGTTCAGCCAGGGAGCGGTAGCCAGCCGCCAGCAGCTCGAAGCCTTCAGCCAGTTGGCTGTAGACTTTCTTATCCATTTGTGGTATCCTTTCCTCAGATGATGTGTGCGCCCTGCAATTCGGCGAGGAACTCCTCATCCACCCGGTCATCGATGGAAAGCGTGTCCGGGGTGATGCGGTTGAGCTGCTCATCGTAGCAGCGGATGGGGATGCGCATCTTCTTGGCAATCTCCAGCTCATACTTCATGCCCCTGGTGATCTTGCTGCCGATGAACCACATCATGTCGCTGGCCTTCAGCAGCTCGGCCCCAAGCTGGATGCCGAGGATGCGCTCGTCCGGGAGATCGTCCCGGAGGAACTGCGGATACATCAGGTGGGGGATGACGGGAACGTAGCCGGTCTTGGCGGCGAGGCGACCCGCGTTCCTGGCAACCTTAATGTTGTGGTCGATGTCCCCACGGTAGGGGGAACAGATGAAAACTTGTTGCATTTCGGTTATCCTTTCAAGTCATTCGGGTGCATCCCGTGTGGTTGATGGTTGATGGTTGCTGCCACCGCCACCCGGGCGGGCGGTGGCTGTTTGAGTGGCCAACTCATGGGCTAATAATAATCGTCCAGGCTCCGTTTGACCCGGATGTTGAAAACCCGAAAATGGGCCGCTTTCCAAGGCTCCAAACTGGGTCAGAGTCTCGGAAAGCGGCCTCTTTCAACGGTTGAGCAGCCGGACTTTGAAAACCCGATAGCCAGAAAACTTTTTTTATTTTTCTTTTGCCAGCGGGGAAACCCCTGTGCTGCGGAGTAGTGCATTGCAGTCGTAGATGCTGCACCCCGTCATGGTGGAGAGAATCGTCAGATAGGCGATGTCGCTTGGCTCACCAGCAAAGGTGTGACCGGACTTATGTACCAGATCGAGACTGAACGGCAGAGGGAGCTGGAGGCCCACACACAGTGCGATAACGGTCTGAATGTTTGGCTTCGACTTATTGGAGCCGTTCCGGTATTTGCGGATCGTGTCCTCATTGATGAGGCACCGGCCAGCCAGAGCCTCGTTGGTCAGATGGAGCTTATTCATGTGGTAGGCCAGGGTCGCTCCGAACTTACCGGGTAGCTCGTCCATGATGGCAGCGGTCTGCTCCACATAGGTCTTGAACTTTGGCGTATGGGCGGGGATGTCACTGACCACCTTATTGAATGCGATATCTTGGTAGGTGGCCTTGACCATGGCGTTGGTCTTGACTGCGGATTTCTGTTGATTCTTCATAATAGATGCCCTTTCCGCCTGGGCGGGGCAAAGGATGCAGAAAGGCCCGGAGCGATACAGCGCCCCAGGCCCATGCAGTCAAAAATGGATGCACAGAACTAAGGGTGCCATGTGTGCATTCTCTTCAATGAAGAGTTAGCGACTATAGCATCCTTTGCCTGTATGCATCCAGGCTTTGATATTTTTATCTCCACGGCGGTGCCGTTTTGACCTTACTGTGTATAACGATTTTTCAGAGAAAAAACGGGGCCGACCGGTGCTTTAATATGCTGCCGAATTATCGGGTTTTGTGCCCCGTACCTTCGGCGGTCGACTTTGAATTGACCGTCGTTCGTTTTCCTGCGCCTTTGTGACCATAGTACCATGGAAAAATTTTCTGCATCGGACACGCCATGTCCAATCCAGAACGCAAAAAAAGCCGGAGCAAATCTGTTGACCACTAAAGGGTCGAGCAGATTTGCTCCGGCTTTTGATTTAACCCCTCTCATGGCACTATTAGGGTACCATGGGGGAATTTCATTGAAAACGGAAAGACAATGGGACGCTATTTTTCCATTAGCGAGGCCACAGCCTTTTCGTCAAGAGGGTGGTCGCCCAGTTTCATTAAGCGGTTAAGGATATCCCACTTATCTTGGGCGATGGCGCTTTCTGTGAAACGAACCATACGCTCATCAATATCTCCTATATGTGGGAGGACATCTGGACAAAGGATAAGATTCTTTTCCTTATCGAGCGGTTCATCTACATCAAGACGAAGGAACGCAAGAACTCTGACACGGGCAAGGTGCATCGCACAAAAGAACTGATATTCCCGCGTTTCCACCAGCTCCGCGCTGTGGAAAAGGTCATGAACGATGTCATTCTCAACCACTCGTCCTGCAACTATCTGATCGAGCATTCGGCGGGCAGCGGAAAGACTGAGACGATTTCGTGGCTTGCTCATATTCTGTCCACAGTGCATGATGCCGATAATAATAATGTGTTTGATACTGTGCTGGTCATCACCGACCGTATCGTTGTCGACCGCCAGCTGCAGGAAGCCATCATGGGCATGGAACATAAAAGTGGGCAGGTCAAGGTCATGGACGATAAGTGCGACTCCAACGATCTGGCGATTGCCCTGCGTGGAAACACGAAGATTATCGTTACCACCATCCATAAGTTTTATTACATCCTCGATAACAAGCTACTTACTAATCTTAAGGACAAGACCTTCGCCGTCCTAATTGACGAGGCGCACTCTTCCACGGAAGGAACCTTCATGCAGTCCGTGACAACGGTTCTGACGAACGATGATTCCGAGGAAGAGAAAACCGAAGAAGACAAGATGCGTGAGGAAATCAAGAAGAGCGGCAAACAGCCGAATGTCTCCATGATTGCCTTTACCGCCACGCCCAAGCCGGACACCATTCAGCTTTTCGGAACGCTGAACGCTGAGGGCAAGAAGGAATCCTTCGATTTGTATTCCATGAAACAGGCAATCGAGGAAGAATACATCTTGAATGTCCTCGACAACTATGTGACATGGAAAACCTACTGCCACATCAATAAGGCCATCGAGGATGACCCGGAACTGAAGACAATCGCCGCCAAGAGAAAAATGGCGCGGTTCATCGATTTGCACACCACGAACATCGCACAGAAGGTTGAAATCATAGTGGAGCATTTCCGCGCGAATGTCGCTCATCTGCTCGGCGGCTCCGCCAAGGCAATGGTCGTTACTTCATCCATCCAGGCAGCCGTGGAATACAAGCAGGCGTTCGTGAAGTATATCCATGACCACGGTTACACGGATATCAAGGCTCTTGTTGCTTTCTCAGGCAAAGTCAAAATCAAAGGCGTGGAATACTCCGAGTACGGCATGAACCAAATCAAAGAGGAAGAACTGCGCTACGAGTTTGACCGCAGCTGCTATCAGGTGCTTATCGTTGCGAACAAGTATCAGACGGGCTTTGACCAGCCCAAGCTGGTGGCAATGTATGTGGATAAAAAGCTGAAGGGCGTGGCCGCTGTGCAGACGCTCTCTCGCCTGAATCGCATTTATCCGCCTTATGACAAGACCACCTTCGTCCTTGATTTCAAAAATGATTACGAGGATATCAAGAAGGCGTTTGCGCCGTATTACAAGGATACAATCCTCTTTGAAACCATCTCTCCGTCAGATATCCGCGATCTTGACCGCGAACTGGATACCTACGACTTCCTTGATGTGGATGATATTGACGAATTCAACAGCTATCTGTATCAGGCAAAGCGGTCGGCAAGGGATAAGGAACGGATGTGGAACCTGCTCGATGTTGCCGTAAAGAAGGTTGAAAGGAAGTCAGAAACCGACCAGGAGGCTATTGTTAAAACCATCCGCCGATTCCTCAAAGGATACTGCTTCCTTATTCAGGCTACGGCATATGAAAATCTTGAACTGCACAGGCGGTACAATTTCCTGAGTTATCTCATCAAGGAAATCAATGTCGGCGGCGGCGGGAACAACTTTGATATTGCCGACAAGATCACCGTCAGCGAATTTCGGCAGGAACAGACCGGTGAATACAAGAAACCGGAAATTGAGGCACAGGCGGAAGTAAAAATCAAGAAGCCAAAGCCCGCCAGTGTGGAGGAAGAACAGAAAAAGCGGCTCTCCCAGATTATTGACGAGGTAAACGCCCTCTATGACAAGAAGTACGGCACGGATTTCGCAACAAAATCCGCCATGCAAATCAGAGACCTGCTTTTGCAAAATCCCGAATTTAAAGAGAGGCTTACCAAGAGCGCAAAGAATAACTCTCTTGACGATTTCAAGTTTACCTATGACGATTGTATCCAGGACGCTCTCGTGGAAGGCTACGATCAGAACGCAGACTTTTATACCCTGCTTCTGAATAATGAAGATGTCCGTGCACGGATTGCAAGCGTATTCATGAGTGAGATTTATCGTATTCTGCGCGGCGAAGATAGGTAGGAGGGATACGGCCTATGCAGAATGATAAAAACCCATTCATGCCTTTTGTCGAGGACTTTGAGGCTGAGGCAGAAGCCTTTCTGCGAAAATACTGTAAAAAAGTCCTCGATAGCCCGCAGGCAACGCCGATACGGGAAATAGCGCAAAAGCAGATGAATCTCGATATCGTGGATACCGAGGACCTTTCTCCCGATGACAGCATCCAGGGAGCCATTGCTTTTACCGCCGGAATCATTGAGGTTTATGACTGGTCATCTGAGGAATATATCGGCTATGAGGTAAAGCAGCCCACTGTGTTCCTCGATTCGGCCATTCTCAACCCCGGACGGAAAAATAATACGCTTGCGCACGAATGCTACCATTGGTACAAACACCGTTTCTGGCTTTCTCCACTTACAAACCCAAAAATCTAACGCCTTATGCAAAGTTTCAACGCATACAAGTGCCCAGAACCCATGGAAAAGCAAAAAAGCACCGCTGTAGGCCGGAAATTATTCTGGCCCACAGCGGTGCTTTTTCTGAAAATGTACGAAAATCGGCTGAAAACATCCGTTTTAACATAAAAGTAGGGACAGAAATCTTGATACCCATTGTATCAAAATCTCCGTCCCTACATGGTCGAGGTGACAGGATTTGAACCTGCGACTTCTACGTCCCGAACGTAGCGCTCTACCAAACTGAGCCACACCTCGAAAAAAAGCCCCGGGTTAGATAAAACCGGGGCCTGGCAGCGGTACCAGGATTTGAACCCAGACAAACAGAGTCAGAGTCTGCTGTGCTACCATTACACAATACCGCTATATCCCTCTTGCGTACCTGTCACTCAAGAGCAGTTATTATTATACCAAACTTTGAGAAAAAGTCAAGGGCTTCTGCAAATTTTTTTAAATTTTTTTCTTTTCAGAAAAACGCCGCCCCGTCATCCTCCCAGGGCTGCAGGGGCAGGAACCCGCCGGGTAACAGCCTGGGCTTGCCGGGCATTTTCCAGAATTTCTGCTTTCAGCGCTTCCAGGGACGGAAATTTCCTTTCAGGCCGTAAAAACTCCAGCAGGAACAACCGGACAGCCTTCCCATACAAGTCTCCGGAAAAATGGGGCATCCAGGTTTCTGCCAGCACCCGGTCTGAGCCTACCGTAGGCTTCACGCCAATATTTGCCACCCCGCAGTGAAACGCTTCCCCCACTTGGCACCAGGCGGCGTATACGCCGAAGCGGGGCTGAATAAAGCCCTCGGGAAGGGCCTGATTTATGGTGGGCGTGCCTAGGGAATGTCCAATGTGGTTGCCATGTATAACCGGCAGGGAAAAGCCAAAGGGCCGGCCCAGAAGGCGGTTGGCAAGGGGGATGTCCCCCTGCTCCACAGCGGCGCGGATAAGGGTGGAGCTGATTTTCTTCCCCTTCTCCCGGACAGGAGGCAGGATTTCCAGCGCAACACCGGATTCCTTACAGAGGGCGGCCAGCAAGCTGGTATTTCCCGCCGCACCCCGGCCAAACCGGAAATCCTCGCCACAGCAAAGCCGGACGGCATGAAGCCTTTGAAAGAGGACTTCCCGCACAAAGCGCTCCGCCTCCATATGGCACAGGGAAGCGAAGTCCACCTGGCACACCTGGCGCATACCAGCCTTTTCCAGCAAGAGCAGCTTGTCCTCTGGCGTAAGCAGGGCAGGCGCGCCCTTAGGGGCAGAAGCAAAGGTGAACACCCCCGGAACCAGCCCTTCTGCACCGCAGGCAGCCTTTATTACTGCCATGTGCCCCCTGTGCAGGCCGTCAAAAGCGCCCAAGGCCAGAGAGCAGGGCAGGTCGCACCCTATATTTTCCAAGCTGCTTATGATTTCCATACCCGGCGCTCCTTTCTTCATTTTGGCATATCATGAGGGTTTTACACAAACAGGCTGAGACACTGGGGCTATGAGCCTGTCCTGCCAGCTCGACCGGCTCATAGCAGCCGCCCCGCCAGAGGTGCGGCTATCCTTTTTGAAAAGAGGAGGGAACATCGAATTTTTCCGGCGCTACGCTTTGGGCATTCCTTTCCAAAGCAAAAGGTCTGGCGGCCTGCATGAGCGCGGAATTTCATTCCGCAGCGGATGGCTCCGTCCGTGCCCCGCGTCTTAGGCGCGGCGTTACGCTGCTAAAAGTTGCGGAAACGCTGGTAACGTTTTTCCAGCAGCTCTTCCGGGGTTAAGGCCAGGAGGCTGGGAAGCAGGGCGCAAAGCTCTTCTTTTATCTGGGCATAGGCGCAGTCAAACCCCTCCTCTTCCGGGATAACCTTTTCCACCACGCCCAGTTCCGCCATATCCTGGGCCGTAATGTGCAGGCAGTCTGCCGCGTCCTTTACCCGCTTGGGATCCTTCCACAAAATGCTGGCGCAGCCCTCGGGAGAGATGACGGAATACACGGCATTTTCCAGGATCCACACCTGGTCTGCCACAGCCATAGCCAAAGCGCCGCCGCTGCCCCCTTCCCCAACGAGAATAGAGACAACAGGGGTTTTCAGGTCGATCATTTCCAGCAGGTTTTCCGCAATGGCCTGGCCCTGGCCCCGCTCCTCCGCGCCTAAGCCGCAGTAAGCCCCGGAGGTGTCCACAAAGCACACCACTGGCCGGTGGAACTTTTCCGCCTGCTTCATCAGGCGCAGGGCCTTGCGGTATCCCTCGGGATTGGGGGAGCCGAAGTTGCGGCGCACCTTTTCCTTCATGTCCCCGCCTTTTTCCATAGCGATAACCGTCACAGGCATTCCCTCCAGCTCCGCAAGCCCCCCCACAATGGCAGGGTCATCCCCAAAGCGGCGGTCGCCGTGTAGTTCTACAAAGGCGGAAAAAATATTTTCAATGTAAGACATGCCCGTGGGCCTGTCTTTGGCCCGGGCCAGCAGGACTTTATCATAGGCGCTCATCCTGCTCCCTCCTCTCTTTTGCTGTATGCACCTGCAAAAGCCAGGCAATGGCCTGCTTCTGCTCGCTGCGGGGGACTATCAAATCCACAAAGCCATGCTCCAGCAGAAATTCCGCCGTCTGGAAGCCCTGGGGCAGCTTTTTGCGGATAGTCTGCTCAATCACCCTGGCGCCGGCAAAGCCGATAGTGGCCCCCGGCTCTGCCATAATCACGTCCCCGTCCATAGCAAAGCTGGCGGTAATGCCCCCCAGCGTGGGGTCGGTAAGCACTGTAAGGTAAAAATTCCCGGCATCGCTGTGCTTTTTCAGGGCGGCGCTGGTTTTTGCCATCTGCATCAAAGAGAGGATGCCTTCCTGCATCCGCGCCCCGCCGGACACCGTAAAGCCCACCACCGGCAGGCTGTGCCCTGTGGCATACTCAAACAGCCGGGTGATTTTCTCCCCCACCACTGTGCCCATGCTGCCCATCATGAAATTGGGATCCATGCAGAAAATGGCGCAGGGCCGGCCAGAAATTTCCGCTGTGCCGCACAGCACGCCTTCCTTTTCCCGGGAGGCAAGCTTGGCGTTTCGCAGTTTCTGGTCATAGCCGGGGAAGTCCAGCAGATCCCGGCTCATTAAATCCCCGTCCAGCTCCGCGAACGTGCCCTCGTCGCAGATGTGGAAAATGCGCTCCCGGGGGCCAATGCGGAAATGGTAGCCGCAGGCGCTGCACACGTTCAGGTTTTCCTGTAAGTCGGTAAGGGGAAGCTGTACGCCGCATTTGGGGCAGCTATTGCGGATCCCCTGATCCTCCGCTTCCTTGCCCCCTTTTTCCAGTTCGTTCTGGGGCGAACGGAATAATCCCATCAGATTCATACCCTTGCTTCGTTCCTTTCCTTTGTGTTTTTCACAGCCATGCATCCGGCGCGCTGGAAAGGGTTTGCCTGTTTTTAAGTGTGCTGCCTGTAAAAGGGGTGTTTGCCAAAGTACAGCGCGCCGCTTCCCGTATTATACCAGACTCTTGGCATAACGTCAAACCCATTGTCCTTTTTCTTCAAGATATATCCCAAAGGCCGATTCGCAGGCAGGCGGCTTTGCGCCGGTTCAAAAGAGAAAAGGCCCCTGCGGAGCCTTTCCAAACCCTGTCATGTTTTGGCGAACTGGCTGTTATAAAGCTCCGCATAGAACCCGCCCTTTTGCAGCAGCTCCTGGTGGCTGCCCTGCTCTACAATGTGCCCGTCCCGCATCACCAGGATTACATCCGCGTCCCGGATGGTGGAAAGCCGATGGGCTACAATAAAGCTGGTGCGGCCCTGCATCATCTTCTGGAAAGCCCGCTGGATACGGCTTTCTGTGCGGGTGTCAATGGAGGAGGTGGCCTCGTCTAAAATCAGCATGGGGGGCAGGGAGAGCATCACCCGGGCAATGCACAGAAGCTGCTTCTGGCCCTGGCTCAGATTTTCCGCCCCTTCGCCAATGGTGGTGTCATAGCCCTTCGGCAGGCGCTTGATAAAGCTGTGGGCATGGGCGGCTTTGGCTGCCTCCACAATTTCCTCCCTGGCTGCGTCAGGCTTTCCATAGCTGATGTTTTCCGCAATAGTGCCCCGCTTCAGCCAGGTTTCCTGCAGCACCATGCCATAGTTTTTCCGCAGGCTCTTCCTGGTTAAAAGGCGGATGTCCTCCCCGTCTACGGAGATAGCCCCGCTGTCCACGTCGTAAAAGCGCATGAGCAGGTTGATGATGGTGGTTTTGCCGCAGCCGGTAGGGCCTACCAGGGCCACCCGCTGGCCCGGCTTCACCTGGAGGCTGAAATTTTCAATCAAGGGCTGGCCCCGGCGGTAGGAGAAACTGACATTTTCCGCCTGCACCCGACCGTCCGGATCCACCAGCGTGCGGGCGTTTACCGGATCAGGCTGCTGGGGCTTCTCCTCTATCAGGGCGAACACCCGGCCCGCGCAGGCCAGGGCATTTTGCAACTCTGTCACCACGCCGGAAATCTCGTTAAAGGGCTTGGTATACTGGTTGGCATAGCTTAAAAAGCAGGAAAGCATACCCACTGTAAGGCCCCCGCCGATGACGGACAAGGCCCCGGCCACCCCCACACCGGTGTACACCAGGGAGTTGACAAACCGGGTGGAGGGGTTTGTGATGGAGGAGAAGAAGATGGCCCGCAGAGAGCAGCCCTGCAGCCGGGCATTGATCTCGTCAAACCGTTTTTGGGCTTTTTCCTCCTGCCCAAAGGCCTGCACCACCCGCTGCCCCTCTATCATCTCTTCAATGAAGCCGGTCTGTTCCCCCCGCACCAGGGACTGCTGGTGGAACATGGTATAGGTGCGCTTGGCGATAAAAGCCGCCACCAGGAGGGACACCGGGGTGATAAGCACCACCACCAGGGTGATGGCCACATTTACGCTGAGCATGAAAAGCAGGGTGCCTAAAATGGTGATAATCCCGGAAAAAAGCTGGGTAAAGCCCATTAAAAGGCCGTCGGCAAACTGATCCACGTCTGCAATCACCCGGCTGACCACCTCTCCTGTGGGGTGGGCGTCCAGATAGGAAAGGGGCAGGCTTTGCAGCTTGCAGAAGGCTTCGCTGCGGATATCCCGTACCACCCGGTAGGTGACGTGGTTGTTGCACAGGTTCATCACCCACTGGGCAAACGCCGCAATCCCGATGACAATCCCCGCCTGCAAAAGCAGCCGGAAAATACCGGGAAAATCCACCTGCCCCGGGGAAACGATAAGGTCAACCGCCCGCCCGGTAAGGATGGGGATATACAGGGTGCCCGCCACTGTCACAGCAGCCAGCACCAGGGACAGGGCCACAAACAGCCGGTATTTTTGAATATAGCGCAGCACTTTTTTTAAAGTGCCTTTCTGTGCCTTCTCTTTCATGCGCCCTCTCCTCCTTTCTCCATCTGGGACTCGCAGATTTCCCTATACACCCCGCAGCTTTCCAGCAGCTCTTCATGGGAGCCTATCCCCACAGCGCAGCCGTCGTCCAGCACAATGATTTTATCCGCGTGCCGGATGGAAGAGGCCCGCTGGGACACAATGAACACGGTCTGCCCATAAGGAAGGTTTTTAATGGCAGAGCGCAGCCTTGCGTCTGTGGCAAAGTCCAGGGCGCTGGCGCTGTCGTCCAGTATCAAAAGCCTGGGCCTGCGGGCTAAAGCCCTGGCAATGGTAAGCCGCTGGCGCTGGCCCCCGGAGAAGTTGCGGCCTCCCTGGGCCACAGGCTCGTCTAAGCCCTTGGGCTTTTTCTCCACAAACTCCTTGGCCTGGGCCGTTTCCAGGGCCTGCCACAGCTCCTCGTCAGAGGCGTCCCCGCCGCCCCACTGCAGGTTTTCCCGGATGGTGCCCGAGAAAAGCTGGGCGCGCTGGGGCACTGTGCCGATTTCCCCCCGCAGCTTCTGGAGGGGCCAGTCCCCGGCGGGCACGCCGCCAATAAGCACCTGGCCCAGGGTGCAGTCATAAAACCGGGGGATAAGGTTTACAAGGGAGGTTTTGCCGCAGCCGGTGCCGCCGATAATGCCCACTGTCTCCCCGGGCTTTACAGAAAAGCTGATGTGGGAGAGGGATTCGGCCCCGGCCCCTTCATAGGCAAGGCACACGTCCCGGAACTCCACAGAAAGGCCCTGGCCCTCCCCGGTTCCCGCCTTTGCCGCCCCGGGCTTTTCCGAAAGGCTGGGGGCGATGTCCATCACATCCGCCACCCGGCCCGCGCAGGCCAGGGCCTTGGTGATGTTGATGATAAGGTTCGCAAGCTTGACAAGCTCTACCAGAATCTGGCCCATGTAGTTTAAGAGGGCTACCACCTGCCCCTGGGTGATGGCGCCTGCCTCCACCCGTAGGCCCCCGGCCCACACCAGCGCCAGGGTGGCCAGATTGATGAGGATAT
This sequence comes from Neglectibacter sp. X4, assembly GCF_009917365.1. NCBI lineage: Bacteria > Bacillati > Bacillota > Clostridia > Eubacteriales > Oscillospiraceae > Neglectibacter > Neglectibacter sp. X4. The sequence continues at coordinate 19,627 of NZ_QWLE01000032.1, forward strand.
AGGTCACCGGGTTCATCAGGCCGGAAACCCGCCCCACAAACACCTGCAGGCGGGTGAGGGCCTGGTTTTCCTCCTGGAAGGCGGCGGTTTCCGTTTCCTCCCGGCCAAAGGCCCGCACCACCCGCACGCCGGTAAGGTTTTCCCGGGTTTTGCCCAGCACCCGGTCAAGCCCTGCCTGCACCTGCTTATACCGGGGCATAGTCCACAGCATCACCCCAAACACCACAGCCGCCAGCAGGGGGATTGCCACAGCGAAAATGAGGGCTGCCCGCCAGTCGATGGTAAAGGCCATCACCATAGCCCCAAACACCACAAAAGGCGAGCGCAGCAGCAGCCTTAAGGCCAGATTCATGCCGTTTTGCACCTGGTTTAAATCGCTTGTCATGCGGGTGATAAGGGTGGCGGCGCCCTCCCTGTCCAGCTCCCGGAACCCCAGGCGCTGGATGTGCCCGAAAAGCGCCCCGCGCACCTTTGCGGCAAAGCCCACAGAGGCCTTTGCCGCAAAATACTGGGCGGTGATGGAACAGACAAGCCCCACCAGCCCCAAGCCTACCAGCACCAGGCACATCTGTATCACATATCCCTGGCTCCGGCTCTTAATGCCCGTGTCAATCACCGCCGCCATTACCAGGGGCACCAGCAGCTCGAAGCTTGCCTCCAAAAGTTTAAAAAGCGGGCCAAGCACGCACTCCTTTTTATATTCCGTCAGGTAACCCAGCAGGCGTTTCACAACGCTACCTCTCCCTTCACATATTGTTCTATCTCCTCCGCCCGGGCCGTGCGCCCCATAGTGCGGTATGCTTCCGCCTCATACCGCAGGGAAAGCACAGGCAGGCGCATACCTTCAAAATCCACATACCGGGTGAGCGCGCCCAGGCCTGGCGCCTCCTGCCACCTGCCGTCCAGCAGGCGCTTTTCAATGTCCCCCATGATTTCCACCTCGGCCCCCCCGATTTGGAACCGCCCAAAATGGGAGCGCATCTTCTCCGTACCCCAGAAACGCACAGGCTCTGTAATATATTCTTTAAGAAGAGCCCCCAGCTTATACGCGCTGGCTTCATCAGTCTGGATGTCAATGTCGTGGGCCTGCACATCCATGCCCTGCAAGGCAAAGGAGGTGCTGCCCGTCAAGGCCCATACAAGGCCCGGCTCCTTTGCCGCCAGCCGGGAGATAGTTTGCAGGGCTGCTATGTGGGCAGGGGTCAGCATATTTTCATTCTCCTTCTAATACGTCATTTTCTTCAGTTTGTTCCCGGCGTACAATCTCTTCTCCCAGCCGCTTCCGGAAATTGTGGAAGAAGCCTTCCGGCCCCAGCCTTTCCCCCATCATTTCCAGCGCGTCCGCGTCTATGTGGTTCACAGCCTGTTCCATGTCCCTGTTCATAAAGGCGTTGTAATAGGCCAGAGGGATAAAATACTCCAGGGAATCTTCTTCCAGCATAAGCATAAGCCGGAGATACTCTTCTCCACTGTATGGATCATTCAGGTTGAGCAGGAATTTTTTTTCCACCGGATGTTCCGCCAGCCAGTGCATCACCTTTATAAATTCCTGCCTGCTTGCTGTTTTGTCCATTTTTCATTCCTCCAAAAAATTATTACTGTACTGGATAGTACACAGTATATCAGATACAATAAATATAATCAAGATAAGTGTACCGGATAATACACGATTTGGAGGGAGCCACAATAAAAAAGCTAATACAGGACGTTAAACTTGGCAAAAACATCCAGAATATCCGCATCCAAAAAAGCATGTCACAAGCTGATGTGGTTGTCAAATTGCAGTTACTGGGGAGTCACCTGTCTTTAGGCCATTATGCCCATATCGAGCAAGACCGCAATAACATCAACATATCCGATCTCATTTATTTGCAGCGGATATTTGAAGTGGATTTCAGTGAATTCTTCAAGGATTTAATTCCATAAAAACTTGGTTTTTGGATCAAACCTTTTTACAAAAAGGATCGCTGTGTGCCAGTGGCACACGTCCAGCGACCGACCGAGCCGGCAGGCGAGAAGTGGGGTGTGGGACAGAGTCCCCGCAGCCTACCCCTTAGAGAGCCTTGCAAAGTTTGCAAACAGCTTCTTGGTGCCCACCTTGTCAAAGGCGATTTCCAGCAGGGTGTCGTTTGCCATAGGCGTGGCGGTGAGGACAAGCCCTTGGCCGAAGGTTTTGTGGGAAACCGTATCCCCGGGCTTATAGGTGCCGGGAGCGGCAGGCTTCACCTGGGGGCGGTATTGGGGCATCTGGGGCTTTTTGCGGCCTTCCCCCATCCCGGGCAGGGTGGGGCTTTGGGGCCGGGGCTGGATAAAGGTGCGGGAGCGGCTGTGCTCCAAAAGCGCCTCCGGAATTTCCCCGGCAAAGCGGGAAAGGCGGTTGTGGTTGGTGGAGCCGAACAGCATCCGGGACTCCGCATGGTACAGGGACAGCTCCTCCTTGGCCCGGGTGATAGCCACATAGGCAAGCCGGCGCTCCTCCTCCACCTGGGTGGGATCGAACAGCACAGCATTTCCGGGGAAGACCCCCTCCTCCCAGCCGGGCAGGAACACCACCGGGAATTCCAGGCCCTTGGCGGAGTGGATAGTCATAAGCACCACAGAATCGTTTTCTTCATCGTAATTGTCGATGTCCGTAAACAGGGACACCTCCTCCAGGAAGCCGGAAAGGCTTGCTTCCTCCCCGTTTTCCTCCTCATAGCGGCGGATCATGGAGGAAAGCTCCTGCACGTTTTCCCAGCGGCCCTCGGCCTTTTCCGGCTCGTCCGCCTTTAAAAATTCCTGATAGCCAATGGCCTCCACCAGCTCTCCGTACAGCTCGCTGGGGGCCATGCCCTCCTCGTTTTTCTCTATAAAGCTGTCCATCTGCTGGATAAAGGGCGCAAGCCTGTTTGCCGCCGCCCGGGAAATGGCCGGGTATTCCGCCGCCCGGGAGAGCACCTGATACAGGCTTTCCCCCACCTGCTGGCCTATCTCCGCGGCCGTAGCCACGGTCTTATCCCCCACGCCGCGCTTAGGGACATTTATAATGCGCTGGAGGCGGATTTCGTCCTCCGGGTTATTTATCACGCTTAAATAGGCTATCATGTCCCGCACTTCCTTGCGGTCAAAGAACCTGTGCCCGCCGATAATCCGGTGGGGGATGCCCTGCTTTGCAAACATCCGCTCGAAGGAAAGGGACTGGGAATTCATGCGGTACAAAACAGCGTAATCAGAAAATTTCCGGCCCTTTGCCACCCCTTCCAGAATGGCCCGGGCAATGCAGTCTGCCTCGTCCTGCTCGTTTTCCGCTGTGTGGAGCCGCAGCTTCTCCCCGGCCCCGGCGGCTGTCCACAGGGTTTTCCCCTTGCGCTCCAGGTTGTTTTCGATGACCGCGTTGGCGGCGTCCAGTATGTTCTGGGTGGAGCGGTAGTTCTGCTCCAGCCGCACCACCTTAGCCCCGGGGTTGTCCTGCTCGAAATTCAAAATGTTCTCAATGGTGGCCCCCCGGAACTTGTAGATGCTCTGGTCGTCGTCGCCCACCACGCACAGGTTCCCGCTTTTTTTCGCCAGGAGGTTCACAAATTCATATTGTGCGTGGTTGGTGTCCTGATATTCGTCCACCATAATGTACTGGAACTTATCCTGGTAATATTCCAGCACCTCCGGCGCTTTTTCAAAGAGCCGCACCGCGTTTACCAGCAGATCGTCAAAGTCCATGGCGTCCGCGTCCTCCAGCCGCCGCTGGTACAAGGTGTAGCACCGGGAAACCTGCTGGAGCCGGTAGTCCTTTTCCGCAGTCATCTCATATTCCCTGGGGGAGACAAGCTGCTCCTTGGCCCGGGAAATCTCCGCCAGCACCGCCCTGTGGGAAAGGGCCTTTTCCGCAATGTTCAACTGGCGCATCACGTCCTTCATCAGGCGGCGGCTGTCGTCTGTATCATAAATGGTGAAATGGGAGGTGTAGCCCAGCCTGTCCCCGTCCCGGCGGAGTATCCTGGCACAGCTTGCGTGGAAGGTGGAGGCCCAGATATCGTTGCCTGGCTCTCCCAGCATAGCGCACAGCCGCTCCTTTAATTCCCCGGCGGCCTTGTTCGTAAAGGTGATAGCCATAATGCGCCAGGGACGGCAGGCGGAAACAGAGAGCCTGCCCCGCACCTCGCTGGGAAGGGGCTGCCCCTCTTCTATATACCTTTCGCAGGCCTTCAAATCCTCCTCTGCCAGCTCCGGCTGCACAAAGCTGCTTTCATAAGCTGTGCCATAGCGGATAAGGCTTGCAATGCGGTTTACCAGCACTGTGGTTTTGCCGCTGCCCGCCCCTGCCAGCACCAGCAGAGGGCCTTTTGCCGTAAAGACAGCCTCCTGCTGGCGGCTGTTCATCCGGGAAAAATCTTTTTCCATCACCCTGCGCCGCAGGGCCAGGATTTCTTCTTTTAATGCTTGCATACACATAAAAGCCTTTCTTTTCTCATAAAATCGCTGCGGGATACAGGATACGCGCAAAAAGGCCATAAAAAAGCGGTCCTTTGCGCCCGGCATCCTTCCGTTTCTGTTTTCACAGCATATCCCGCCCTTTATTGTACATGATTGCGCCCTACAAGGCAAGAAAGAGGGAAAGAAAATTTGAAAATCCTGCCGTTTTCCGCTATAATAAGGACATGCGAAGAAATTGTTCCATGGCACAAAGCTGCCGGGAAAGGAGCCATATCATGCAGAACGCCCTGAAAAACGCCGCCGGCTGGGCAGAGGAGGCGGGCCGCCAGCCCCTGCCGGAATGGGACAGCCTGCCGGGCATCCCTTTATATATGGATCAGGTAGTGCTGTACCTGACAGATTTGCTTGCCGCGTTCCAGCGGGGGGAAAGCAGCCCCCTACTCACCAGCTCTATGGTCAATAACTATGTAAAAAACGGGGCTGTCCTCCGCCCGGAAAAAAAGAAATACGACCGCAGGCAGCTTTCGGCCCTGGCTGTCCTGTGTATGCTCAAGCAGGTGCTGTCTTTGCAGGACATCAAAACCCTCTTTGCCGGGGACGCCTCCCAGGAGGAACTGTACGGGCTTTTCCGGGAAGCCCACCATGCCGCCATGAAGGAGGCCGGCCGCGAACTGGCACAAAGCATGGGGGAGGGCCGGGATTCCCGACATGAGGCCCTGCGCCTGGCAGCAGAGGCAAACGCCAAACGGGCTGCGGCCCAGCGGATTCTGCTGGAACTGGAAAAGGAAGCTTCCGCCCCAAAAGAGAAAGCGGGCCTGGAGGAAGGGCGGCAGTAATATATCCTCTGGAGGAGAATCAGGCGGGAGGACAACTGACGATGGGAACCCTCTAAGAAGCCAGTTTGTGGGCGGTAGATAAGAACGGTATGCAAATGCCAGACTGCACAACATGACGTGACGCGTGGCTGGTACCATAGGGCTTTGCCCGCATATGAAACACCCCTGGCTTAGGGGCGGTGACGTAAGAAAACATGAGAAAACCCAGTAAAATCAATGTTTTTTAAGGGCAGCGGAAAGCGGGCGATGTCGGCAAGACACCGCCCGCTTCTGCGTCCCGGCCAACGCCGCAGATTTTGAAAAAGTCTGCGGCGTTTTTTCATGTCCATACACCGAAAGGAGCGGAGAAAGCCGGGTTTTATAACAAGCTCAAGCGCGGCTCCCTGCGCATTGTCAAGGTAGAAAGCGGGACGGACACCCATCTGGAAGGGGCCACCTTCTGCTTAAAGGACGCGGACGGACAGGTAGTGGCAGACGGTAAAACAGACAAAAACGGCGAGCTGCTTTTTGAGGATTTGCCCTGGGGCACCTACAGCCTCCATGAAGTTTTCGCCCCGGAAGGCCACTCCCTGGATACCTCCCGCATTGAGGTGGAAATTTACGGCAAAGAGGTTGTGGAAATCACAGTGGAGAACGACAAGCTCATCCCGGAAGAACCTACCACCAGCATCCCCAAGACCGGCGATACCCGCACGAACCCCTGGCTCGTGGGCCTTGCCATGGCGGGTATGCTGGCAGGCGTGGGCGGTTTAGTCTCCTATCTCATTAAAAAACGCAGAAAGTAAAAAGGAGAAAACAATATGCATAAAAGGAAACTGGCCTCTGCCCTTTTGGCAGAGGCTTTGCTTTTTACCAGTGCCATCCCGGCCAGCGCCGCGAAAGCTACAGGCACGCCCACACCCCACCAGGTTTTCTACAGGGAAGAAGCGGGCCAGACCTTCGCAGGCAAAATTGGCATGGAAAAGGATGTTACAGAAGTGGAGGCGGGGCAACCCGCCTTTTCCCTTTCCGTCCAGGACGGGGCGGTTTTGTTTGATTCCCTCTACACCAGCACCCAGCAGGCTATCAGGGTCACCTGTGACGGGGAAAGCGTCAGCCAGGAGGTAAACCTGGCAGTCTATGACACGCTGGACGTTGCCCCAGCCAAGGGTAGCGCCGTCCTAGCCGTAAAGGATGCCCGTACCTTGAAGCCCGTCCCTGGCGCAAGGTATACGTTGTACTGCGGCGGGCGTATTGTAAAACCCAGCGTGGAAAGCAACGCAAAATCAATTCCACACGTCTGCCACCGCCGTATTTGAGAGCATTTTCAATAATGTTTTGCATCACTTCAACGCTCCTGCTCAAATCCCCCGATAGAAGACAGTTTTTATATTTTACGATAATAAAATCTGTTTTGATAAGTGCCAATTTTTCCTTGTAATATCCCGCGATTTTTTCAACGAGTTCCGAAAGATAAAAACTTGCCCATATTCACTTCAAGGCTGAAGAAATCTTCTCTTGAAGCTGTTATAATCTGTGAAACATAACACTCGATTCCGTCCGCTTTTTCATTGATGTTTTCAGCGGTTTTGTGCTGCTTTTCCGCGTCCGGATACAAATTTTTCGACAGTGCTACCGAGTACAATTTTATCGCGGAAAGTGGCGTTTTAATATCGTGTGAGAACGATAGCAGCTTGTCCTCCTTTTCCGTTTTCGCACTTACAATCAATACGGGCGTGTTGCTTGACCTGCGGATTTTTTCCAGAACATAAAATCCGTCCTTACCGGGCAGCATGATGTCAAGCACAAAAAGCCTTGCGCCGTATCTTTCGTACAGCAGCAAGGCTTTTTCAACTGTTTGAACCGCCGATACCGTATAATTTTCCGCACGGAGAAAATCACACAGCAGGTCGGCAAGCTCCTTTGTTGTCCTCAACAATAAGAATATCTATACTACCGACCTAATTCCAGAAGCCAGTTATCCAATACACGCTCCCGTTCTCTCAACTGCGTGGAACAGTCGCTTAAGTCGTACTCTCCCTTTATGTTCCCGTCAACAATGTACATGACCCTTGTACATTTTGCCGCGTGCCGCGACCTTAACATCGTGAGTAACGAGCATGATTGTTGTTCCCTCAGAATTTAATTTTACAAGCTCTTCCATTCCTTATTGAGCTAAAAAACTGCGAACAAATATCACTAAACTAAACTCCAGCAGCACCCCGCCAAAACACTTCTCTATCGTCCGCAAGCTATACTTTTTCATCCGCTTTTTGATCGCCACGACCCCCGCGGACAGAGCGAACCACCAGATATATGTCCCGGTAAACACGCCGGTCACCAAGAGCGCTCCGTCCAGTGGAGCCATCCCGCCGCTCGGCCCGAACCATGAGAACGCAAACAGGAACGTCAGTATCGCCGCCGGGTTGGTGATGCCCACCACGAAGGAGGACAGGAACAGCTTTGCGCCTTGAGCGGGCTGGGCCAGGGACTCAGATGCCGTGTCTTTTTTCAGCAGCAGGTTGTCGGAATTATAAAGGGCGCGCTCCTCGTCAAAGGTCTTGTTTTCGATAATTTCTCTCATGATAGGTTCTTCCTTTCGCAAATTATTTTTTCGCTTTCTGCATTTCATAGACCAGATAGTCCAGACAGTCAATGCGCTTTTGCTCCCGGTGCATGGCGTCCAGCAGCTTGCGGCGGTGGTTTTGCAGAAGCTTGAGGCCCTCCTTCTCCCGCTTTTCCTCCATATCCTCCATAAACTGGCAGATGCATTTTTCATCGCAGCCCGCGTCCCGCAGGTTCTGCTCAATGGCTTCCTTCGTGTGATGTGCCCGCATTTTTGCACCCCCTTTGCTTGATGGGCCTATTATAACTCGTCCAAATCGGAAAAACAAATACTTTGATGTTATACCACAGTATGCTTGACAGCTATACTTCTTTCTGCTATGCTATAAGTACAAGACTGCACAAAAGGAGGAAACCACAGTGGAATTGCGGGTTTTACAATACTTTCTCGCCGTCACCCGGGAGCAGAACATCCTGCGGGCGGCGGAGTCCCTGAGCCTATCCCAGCCCACCTTATCCCGGCAGATCCGGGACATGGAGGCGGAGCTGGGCAAGCAGCTTTTCATCCGTGGCAGCCGCTCCATCACTCTCACAGAAGAGGGCATGATCCTGCGCAAGCGGGCCGAGGAGATTATGGAGTTAGTAAAGAAGGCCGAGGATGAAATCGCCTTAGCGGAAGAGCCGGTGTCCGGCAGCATTACCGTAGGGGCCGGCGAAACTGACGGCCTGCGGGTGCTGGTTCGTGCGGTGCAGGCCCTGCGGGAAGAATGGCCAGGCGTGCATTTCCACGTGGTCAGTGGGGACAAGTGCTCCGTCATTGAACAACTGGACGGCGGGCTCATCGACTTTGGCGTGGTATTCGGGGACTTCGACAAGACTAAATATGAGTATATCCCGGTGCCTTGTATGGAGCATTTCGGGGTGCTCATGCGCAAAGACGACCCATTGGCAGAGAGGGAGAGCATCGACCCAAAAGAGCTGTGGAACAAACCACTGATCGTCTCCAGGCAGGCCCAGTGCGATGCAACTCTGCCGGAGCTTTTAGGGCGCAAACAAGAAAAGCTGAACATTGTGGGTAGCTATAATCTGCTGTTTTCCGGTTCGCTGATGGTAGAGGAGGGCATGGGCTATGCCCTGGCCTTTGACAAAATCGTGGACACCGGCGCGGACAGTAATCTTTGTTTCCGGCCCCTTTCCCTGCAAAATGAGATTCCCATGTTTGTGCTGTGGAAGAAATATCAGATGTTTACCAAGGCGGCGGAGAAGTTCCTCATAAAGCTGCGGGAGCTGGAAGATGAAAGTTAGTCTGCTTTTGTGCGCAGCGCTTATGCTGGGTTTAGCCGCCTGCGCCGCTGGTGAGAGCGCCAGTGCGCCCACCCCGTCTCCCAGGCAGACGATCACACAAAGCACAAACCAATCGGAAACCACCCCAAAACTACAAGAAAACAATAATATAGAAGGAGAATGTACAATGGAAGTCTTAAACTTTGAGCGGGAGGGCAAGAAAATCTATGGTGAGCTGTACCTGCCAGCAGGTGACGGGCCATTCCCTACCGTCATCATGGCCCATGGCTTTGACGGTCAGTGCGCCCACAATCGGCCCTATGCGGAGATTTTCGCTCAAAACGGCATCGCCGCCTACATTTTCGACTTTATCGGCGGCGGCAACGATATCCAAAGCGACGGCGCGACCACGGAGATGTCCGTGCTCACCGAGGCGGCAGACATGGTGGTGGTGCTGGACGGTCTTGCCGCCCTTGACAAAATAGACAATAAAAATATCTTCTTAGCCGGGCAAAGTCAGGGTGGATTTGTAGCCTCCTACATTGCGGGCACCCAGCCGGAAAGGGTGCGGGGGCTGGTAGCGATCTTCCCGGCTTACGTGCTGCAGGATGACGCCAGAAAGCGCATGGAGGGTCGTGAGCTGCCGGAGACCGAAGAAATCATGGGCCTGCTGCTGGGCAAAATTTATGCCGAGGATGCCACGTCCTTCGACATCTACGATGTGATCAAGAATTACCCCGGCCCGGCGCTGCTGATCCACGGTACCGCCGACCAGTTGGTGCCCATCGACTACTCCCGTCGGGCGGTGGAGGTGTTCCCCTCTGCGGAGCTGGTGGAGATAGAGGGCGCGGGTCATGGTTTCGACCGCGCAGACGAAGATAGGGCTATCAATTTGTCGCTGGAGTTTGTGAAAGAGAATCTTCTGTAGGTAAAACAAATATATGCTTTTTGAGTATACCACACCATAGCGCATAGGCATTTGATTTATTCTCTCCCAGATGGTAAAATGACTTTATCGTAAACACGCATTTCACGCAAAAACTGCCAGCGCCTATGCTTCCTGTAGGGAAAGCCTAGGGACGAGATAGAGGAAATCGCCGGATACTTTGGAAAATAGGGCTTGACATGGAGTACACTCAAACTTATATAATTTAAGAAAACAGGAAAGGACGCTGCGTATGAAAAATTTTGGTTTTGGCTTGATGCGCCTGCCCACCACTGACCCGGCAAACGCCGGGGCCATCGACGTGGAGCAGGTCAAGAAGATGGTGGACTTGTTCATCGAGAAAGGCTTTACTTACTTTGACACCGCCTGGATGTACTGCGGCTTCCAGAGCGAGCCTACCATCAAGGAAGTCCTCACCAGCCGCTACCCCAGGGACAAATTTACCCTGGCAAGCAAGTTGCATAACGGTTTCTTCAACAGCTTTGAGGACAGGGACAATGTGTTCCATGAGCAGCTAAAAAAGACCGGCGTGGACTATTTCGACTATTATATGCTCCACGGCATCGAGTCCGGCAGCTACCCCAAGTATGAGCAGTTTGACTGCTTTAACTGGCTGAAAGATAAGAAGGAAAAGGGCTTGGTGAAAACGGCGGGTATCTCTTTCCACGCCACCGCCGAGCTGCTGGACGAAATTTTGACCAAGTACCCCTTCATCGAGTTTGTCCAGCTTCAAATCAACTATCTTGACTGGGAAAGTGAGTGGATTCAGTCCCGCAAGTGCTACGAAGTGGCTGTCAAGCACGGCAAGTGGGTGACGGTTATGGAGCCGGTCAAGGGCGGCACGCTGGCGAAGGTGCCCGGTGAAGTGGAGGATTTGTTCAAAGCTCACGACGCGAAAACTTCTCCCGCAAGCTGGGCGATTCGTTTTGCGGCCAGCTTGCCGGAAGTGAAGATGGTACTTTCCGGCATGAGCAATCTTGCCCAGATGAAAGACAATCTCAGCTTTATGGAGGACTTCAAGCCCCTGACCGACGAGGAGACCGCCATGGTGTTCAAAGCGGCGGAGATCATTAACAGCCAGATTGCCGTACCCTGCACGGGCTGCTCCTACTGCACAGAGGGATGCCCACAGAAAATCGCCATCCCCCAGTATTTCTCCCTGTACAACGAGGATATGCGGGAACATTTGGAAGAAAAGGGCTGGACGGTAAATTTCACCAACTACGCCAACCTGACGAAGAGCTTCGGCGCGGCAAAGGACTGTATTGCCTGCGGCCAGTGTGAGGAGATGTGCCCCCAACATCTGCCCATTATTAAGAAACTGAAAGAGGTTTCGGCGCATTTTGACAGGTAATCAAAACATAAAAGGGCCGGTGGGAAGTAACTCTCACCGGCCTTCTTTCTTTGCACTATTTTCGTTTCGTCCAATAGACCCCATGGAACAAACATCCCATCAAAGTGGACACCCCTGCCAGCGCGTAGGTCAGCACATACCCCGCCCCGGCAGACACCGCGCCCCAGATGGCCGTGCCCGCGCCGTTGCCGATGTCACCCATGAGCATGAAGCTGGGATTCAAATTCCTCCCGGTCAAAGAGCATTTCCGCGCTGCCGCCGTCCACCACCGCATACACCGTCAAGGCAGATGTTCATCAATTTTGTGGAATCATAGGATTTTACAGTGTTGTAGATATTGCGGAACATTGCGGTTGATTTCGCCGCCGTGGAATAGTCATCCCCTTTTTCCAAATCAATGTCCACACCGTCGCACCACGGATATTTCTCCATGATCCGCACAAGCTCCGAAAGGAACATATCCTGCGCCCCGTCCGTGTTCTCACGCAGCGCCTTAAAAATGCTGTTCGTGCCGTCATTGGCGACCGTCAGCAGCCACCTGATGTGCGGCCACTTGCTGATATACGTCCGCATGGTGGAACCCGCCGCGATGGAAACGCCGCTTTCGTAAATTTCCCCGGTTGCCCTGACCTTGAAGGAGAACAGCCCAATCTGACTACGGCGGTACGGATAGCGTCGATACTTTCCCGGTTGATCTGTGACAGCCCCGCAAGGGTGTAGTCCCAATCTTCGGGCAGGGAAAGCATTTGCGACAAAAGCCCCTTTGCCTTTAATGTCAGTTCCTTGTTGCGTAAATGGTGGTTGCTCATAACGGTATAGCCCTTGTTGCGCTCCACTCGGAAAACTGCCATAGCTTCATCACTCCTTTGGTTGTGGATTTGTTACGCGATAGAACGCCATTTTGCCGGGGTTAGGTATAAATCCCTGTCCCCGGCAAAAGTGCGCCCGCAAAGCCGCATATAGCAAAGCTCTTTTCGCCCCTACTGCGTAACATGAGGGCATAAAAAAAGCGGCGTTCCTGTTCTCCCGTGTTGGGATAGAGAAACGCCGCGTATGCGTCGTATTCAGTTTTCATTTATTCTTTCTCAATGCTGTGTGCTGGTGGCTGGGCTGGCAGGGTTGGGGGCGGCATATCAAGGCTCTTTCCCTCAAAAGTAGTAAATTGGTAGTAAATTCAGCTTGAAATCCTGCTTGTATGCCCGTAAATCAAGGCTTTTTTGAGATAATCAACCATTTTCTTTTAAAACAATTACCGTAGGGTGTCCGAAACCTACACAACCGACGAATAGCAGAAGCGGGTGAAAATCCGAGAAACTGAGATTGTCTATAACTTCATTGGTACGTTTGATTTTAAGGGAGCGCGGGAGCAATCCCAAACTGCCCAAGACAAAAATAATGCGAAAGCGGCACAGCTTAATACTACGCCGCCCCTCACTTGAAATGTTTTCTTACGTCACCGCCCCATTCGCCGGGGGATTTTTATTGTCTGTATCATGGGGTAAAAACCCTCGCCTTAAGGCGAAACCTTTAGGTTAATGGAAGAAGCCAAAAGTTTAGTAGAGGTAAAGAAGGAGATACTAAACTTGAGGTGAAAGGATATGGAAAATTACCGGAAATCGTCACACTGCACATACGACATAAAATACCATATTAGCCGATTGTGGTTCAGTTATGCTACAGATCACACCTCGTCCAGATACACGCTTACCTTGATAATGCGCTCGTTCTGGGCGGAAAGGTACGCTGGGGAGCGGCGGATGAAATCGAAGAAGCCTTCCTCTGTTTCCTTCTGGGAGACAGAGCAGGAGAAGTGCTGGTTTGCCTCGTTGGGCTCGTAGATCACGTCCATATGCAGGTGGAAAAACCCTCCGGCAGGGTTGGGGTACTGGCGGATGAGGGTGAAGAAGAAAAGCTCTATCCCGGTGAAATTGTCTGTCACTGTTTCGAAAAGAAGGGTATCCTCCCCTTCCACCGGAATACGGCACATCTCCTCAAAGGTATCTACCAGTTGGGAAAGGGCCATAGGGGCGTCTGTGGCTTTATCTAAAAACGCAAAGGCTTTTTGGTTTTCCATGGGAACCACCAAGCGGCGCGGCATTCCGCACCGCTCCTTTCTTTGTTTTTTACTGCCGGCTGAACTCGGAGAGCAGCAGGCCCTCGTTATGCTCCAAAGCCCAGTTAATGCTCCACTGGTTGGAGAAGAGCAGCAGGTAGCGGCCTTTCATGTCCTGCACTTTCTTGGTATCTGAGGTAAGGTTCAGCTTTTTCAGTTCCATTTCGTCCAGGCCCTCGTTATCGATCCAGCGGATGAAGGAATAGGGCAGGGAGGACATGGCAATCTCTACGTTATACTCGTTCTCCATGCGGTACTGGAACACGTCAAACTGCAGGGTGCCCACCACCCCCACAATGACCTCCTCCATGCCGGCGTTTACCTCCTGGAAAATCTGGATGGCGCCCTCCTGGGCTATCTGGGTGGCCCCCTTGACAAACTGCTTGCGTTTCATGGTGTCCTTCTGGCGCACCAGGCTGAAAAGCTCCGGGGCAAAGGTGGGAATGCCCTCAAACAAAACCTTCTTTCCCGGGGCGCACAGGGTGTCGCCAATGGAGAAAATGCCGGGGTCGAACACGCCGATAATATCCCCCGCATAGGCCTCCTCAATGATTTCCCGGCTTTGGGCCATCAACTGCTGGGGCTGGGCAAGCTTTATCTTCCGGTTCCCCTGGACATGCTCCACCTCCATGCCCTTTTCAAATTTCCCGCTGCAAATGCGGATAAAAGCGATGCGGTCCCGGTGGGCCTTGTTCATGTTGGCCTGGATTTTAAAGACAAAGGCGGAAAAGCCTTCATCAAAGGGATCGGCGGTGCCGCCCAGGGCGGGCCGGGGCAGGGGCGGGGTGGTTAGGCGCAGGAAGTTTTCCAGGAAAGGCTCCACGCCGAAATTTGTCAGGGCAGAACCAAAGAACACTGGGGAAAGCTTGCCATGGCGCACCTTCTCCTGGTCGAACTCATAGCCAGCCCCGTCTAAAAGCTCCACGTCGTCCCGGAGGGTGCCGTACAGGTTTTCCCCGATTTCCGTAACCAGCGCCTCATCCTCCAGCTCGTAATCCCGCTCCTCCACCTCCCGGCGGCCGGCGTTTTCCTCTTCGGGGATAAAGCGCAGCACCTTCTTTTTGCTTCGGTCATATACGCCCTTGAAGTCCACCCCGGAGCCAATGGGCCAGTTGACAGGATAGGTGCCGATGCCCAGCTCCTGCTCGATTTCCTCCAAAAGGTCGTAAGGATCCCGGGAATCTCTGTCCATCTTGTTGATGAAGGTGAAAATGGGGATGTCCCGCATGACGCACACTTTGAAAAGCTTGCGGGTCTGGGCCTCCACGCCTTTGCCGGCGTCAATCACCATCACGGCGGAATCTGCCGCCATCAAGGTGCGGTAGGTGTCCTCGGAGAAGTCCTGGTGGCCGGGGGTGTCCAGGATGTTGATGCAGTAGCTGTCATACTGGAACTGCATGACAGAGGAGGTGACGGAAATGCCACGCTGTTTTTCAATTTCCATCCAGTCGGAGACAGCATGGCGGGAATTGCGCTTGCCCTTTACCATGCCTGCCAGGGTGATGGCCCCGCCGTACAGCAGGAATTTTTCCGTCAATGTGGTTTTGCCGGCATCCGGGTGGGAGATGATGGCAAAGGTGCGGCGGCGGGTGATCTCGTTTCTATTAGTATCAGGCACAAAAAGCCCTCCTTTTTTGTTGTGGATTTGATGTGGCAGGGCTTTTTATCCTCAATGCTTCATGGGGATCCCCCTTTTTCCATAGTTTCTGTGTTCCATAAAAATCCAGTATGTAGTATACCATATTTCCCCGGAACATGCAAGGAAGGTCGGGACGCTGTGACAAATTTTGAGGGCGTCAGGTGCTATGATGTAATGCAAAAGAGGCAGCAGCCTCCTTTACACCAGTGGCAGAGCCACCCGTTTGAAAATGGATGGAGGTTTTCAGCCATGAATTGTGCAGTGTTGCCTTGACTATAATCTCCCAAAAGGAGGTCGTGCAGTATGGGGAAAATTTTGCGCCTGCTGGGGACATGCCTGACAGCGGCTTTTCTGCTGGGAAGCCTGCCCCACATCTCTCAGGCGGCAGAGGTGAAAGCGGAAAGGGATATTATACAGACAGAGCGGCAGGACGGCCGGGAATTTTGCTTGCGTTACCAGGTGCGGGCCGAGGACGCTTTGGGCCTTCGGAAGCCGGGCCGCCTGCTGATAGTGGTGGACAACAGCCTTTGGGCTGCGGATTTGGCGGAGGAGCCATTGGGACAGGCATATGAAGAAGGAAAGCCCCACAAAGCCATAAAGGAGGGGGAAACGCTTTATATGGAGCAGGAGGGGCGTTTTCTCCCGGTTTCCTTGCGAGAAGGACAGTGGAAAGCTTCCGGCGGGCAGACAGCGGGAGAGCGCACCGCCCAGGGGGATGTGTTTTCCTGCCCTCTTTATACAAAGGGAGAGGCCCAGACAAAAGGCGAACATATCCGGGAGGCAGTACAAGCCCTTCTGGAAAGCCTGGTCCAGGACGCGCCGGAAACAGAAATTGGGATCCTGCGGGCCGGGGGCCGCGTGGATGTAAGCTCTGTGGCGGCGGCAGGGGAAGGGGAAGAAGTCCTGAAGGCTTTTTTGGAGGAACAAAAGCCCCAGGGCCAGCAGAATTTCCCAGCAGCTCTCACCCTGGCGGCCGATCTTGCAGAGGAAAGCAGCCTGCCTGTGTGCCTTGTTATCCTGGCGGCAGGCACAGAACCCCTTTCCGGGGAAAAGGCCCTGCTGTGTCAAAGCCAGGTGCAGCGTATACGGGAGCTGGGCGGGCGCTCTTTTGTGGGGGTGCTGGAGGATCTGGAGAAAGAGGGCGAAGCCTTTTGGCAGTCTCTTGCCAGCGCGCCTGGGGAGGAACATTGCTTTTTCCATGCAGATCCTGCCCTCTGCCTGGAAGCGGCGGGGAAGCATACCGCCGGGGCCTTCCAGGTGGAAATCCGCGAAAGGCTGGATCCCCGCTTTACGCTAAGCCTGCAGGAGCAGAGCAGGCTGGAGAAAGCAGGGGCACAGGTGCAGCAGGCAGAAGGTGTGTGGCAGGTATCCTGGCCTGTGGAGCTGTACGGGGACAGGCCCTGGGAAGGAGAGCTGACCGTAGAAGCCAGAACGGATTTCCCGGGAGGCAATGGGGTGCCTGTTGGAGCGGAAGGGGCAGGAGTCTATACCCAGGGCGGGCAGATAGGGGAATTTCCCCCTGTAAAGGCCAACGTGGGGGCGTCTCTTGTTTTGGAAAACCGGCAGGCGGAAATTTTCCTGGGGGAGACTGTCCCATCCCTGTGGAAGGGGGAGAAAATCCACCAGGCCATGATGAAAGGCCCTGCCCCCAACTGGTATGGCAAAGGCAGGACAGGGGCTTTTTCTTTTCAATGGGAGACAGAGGCGGGAGCCGCGGCGGGCACGTCGGAGGAGCTTGGGAAAACAAAGCCGCGGGCAGACACGGTCTACCGCCTGCGGGCAATCTTCACGCCCATAGGCTCCGGCACCGGGGCGGCGGGAAAGCCTGTAGAACGGCTGGAAGCGGAAGGCACGTATGCTGTGTCGGTAAAGCCCGGAACGCTGCGGGTGCGGGTGTTTGGGGACGATATCACCCAGGAGAGCCGCCTGGCGCTGGCGGTTTCCGGGCCAGGCCAAAGCTATGCCCTTACCGCCTGCCCGGAGGCAGATCCCCAAAGCGGCAAGCTGGTGCTGGAGGCCGAGCTTAAAAACCTGCCCTACGGGAAGTATACGGTAACCCCGCTGGGAGCCGCCGGAAAAGGCTTTGCTCCCCAGGAATGCCTTTTGGGCGTGTGCAGGGAGGACGACACAGTGGATACCGCAAGGCGCTTTGGGGTAGTGCGGTTTGCATACCGGCCGGGCCTGGCAGGGTAGGGTTTTCAGTGGCAGGCTATATTAGATAGCGTCGTCAATAAAAATGTGATATAATAGTCCTCAAAAAAGAAGGAGGGCAAAAAATGGCGATGGAACAGC
>NZ_QWLE01000302.1:0-591 GCF_009917365.1 Neglectibacter sp. X4
ATAAGACCCAGGATCATCCTGGCAATGGTCGTCTTCCCAGAGCCGGACTCCCCTACGATGGAGATAACCTCGCCCTCATGGAAGTCGAAGTTCACCTGCTTCACTGCCTCGGTGCGGGTCTTGCCATAGCCGAAAACCTTGGTGATGTTCTCACCCTTCAGTACTGATTTCCCCAACTCTCTAGCCATTTCTCCCGTACACCTCCTTCAAATAGTCCACTTCATAGCAGCAGCGGTACATCCTGTGCTCCTCAAACTCCTTCTCCGGCACCTCATATACCTTGCACTCCGGCTTTGCATACTTGCACCGGGGCGCAAACCGGCAGCCAGCCGGCGGGTGCTTCAGGTTCGGGGGCGTGCCGGGGATGGCCTCCAGCTTTGTCTCCCTGGTGCCCTCTTCCGGCACAATGATGGAACCCATCAGGCCCTTGGAATAGGGGTGGATGGGATCGAACACCATTTCCTTGGCTGTGCCCCGCTCCACTATCTGCCCTGCGTACATAACCATAATGTCATCTGTCACGTTGTACAGCAGCGGCAGTTCGTGGGTGATGAAGATCATGGACTTGATAAAGCCCTTCTCCATCAGCTC
>NZ_QWLE01000303.1:0-589 GCF_009917365.1 Neglectibacter sp. X4
CGGGAGCATAGCGCCTGTTTGTTGTCAGCAGCCCGTTTCACGGTCTGCGTGTAGTTCCTTGTAAAATGACCTAAAGCTGCCATAAAACAAAAAATCCGGTACACCTTGGGATGGCCCAGGCGTGCCGGATTTTTTCACTGCATATTCGTTCTTCGAGAAACTGAAATGCTCGTTGGCAAATAAAAAAAGCTGGAAACAAAATTCCAGCTTTGGCTCCCCCTGTTGGACTCGAACCAACGACCCTGCGGTTAACAGCCGCATGCTCTACCGACTGAGCTAAGGAGGAAAATATTGGTGACCCGTGCGGGAATCGAACCCACGTTAACGGCGTGAGAGGCCGCTGTCTTAACCGCTTGACCAACGGGCCATAAACTGGCTTTCGCCAGCTTTTCAAAATGGTGCACCATCAGGGACTCGAACCCGGGACACCCTGATTAAGAGTCAGGTGCTCTACCAACTGAGCTAATGGTGCAAGTTGTACCCTAAAAACTGAATAAAGCTGGAAGCAAGAGGCACCAAAGCAGGTGCTCAAGAAAAAGTATATGGTCAAGCCCTCGGCCTATTAGTACTGCCAAGCTGAACATGTTGC
>NZ_QWLE01000304.1:0-588 GCF_009917365.1 Neglectibacter sp. X4
CTGGAGATTTTGATGGACGGCGGCACCATAGAAAAGCCGGTTCATGAAGAAATAACCTATGGAGATATTCACACATCGAAAGATAATCTGTGGAACTTTTTGTTCTTCACAGGATATCTAAAGATGAAAAGCCAGCGAATAGAGAAACGGAATATCTATATTGAAATGGCGATTCCCAACGAGGAGATTGCATCCATTTATGAACAAAGCATCAAAGAATGGTTTGATCAAAAGATAGCAAATGTGGATAGAAGCAGTCTCATCAAGGCTTTCGAAGAAGGGGACTGCGAAGCGGCTGAGAACTTCATCAGCCAGCAGCTGATGGACACCATCAGCTACTTCGACTATGCGGAGAGCTACTACCATGGATTTTTGACAGGGCTTTTGAAGAATGCAGGTCGGTATATGGTGCAGTCCAATCGTGAGAGTGGAACGGGCAGACCGGATTTGATTCTCTGTGAAAAGAAATTTATGGGAAAAGCTATGATTTTGGAGTTAAAAGTGGCAAAGACCTTTGCAGAGATGGAAGAGAAATGCGAAGAGGCATTGCAGCAGATAGAAGCACAGGATTATGCTGCACCACTTTCA
>NZ_QWLE01000305.1:0-587 GCF_009917365.1 Neglectibacter sp. X4
TTGGAGGAACTGGTAAAGGTCACTTGGTTCGAGAAATTGATGCTCTTGGCGGCGAAATGGGAAAAAATATTGATAAAACCTTTATACAAAGCAGAATGTTAAATACAGCAAAAGGACCGGCGGTGCACTCGCTGCGTGCGCAGGCTGATAAACATAGATATCATACCGAAATGAAGAAAACCATAGAACAGCAGGAAAATCTGCATGTAAAGCAGGCTGAAATTGTGGATTTGATCATAGAAGAGGGAAAAGTATGCGGTGTAGTTACAATGACGCATACATATTATAAGGCGAAGGCAGTGGTACTGGCTACTGGCACGTTCTTGCGCGGTAAAATTTTTATTGGCGACAGCGCTTATGCAAGCGGTCCAAATGGACTCGCACCTTCTATAGAGCTGGCAGACAATCTGAAAAAACATGGCATGAAGCTGCGCAGATTCAAGACCGGAACACCGGCAAGAGCGCTTGCTTCTACCTTTGATTATACAAAGATGACAGAACAGAAAGGCGATGAAAGAATTGTACCTTTTTCTTTTATGAACGATGAACTGGAAAAAGAACAGGTTTCTTGCTGGCTCACTTACACC
>NZ_QWLE01000306.1:0-587 GCF_009917365.1 Neglectibacter sp. X4
GCTGACAAAGGAATCGTATCGACCAAGGGAAAGACTGCAGAACAGACCAACGATAATTGAAGATGTACCAAAATTGCTGGTAAGATCCAGAACCAGCAAATCATTTTTATTTGCAGTATTTGCGAGGAAAATCCTCTGGGATGAATCGAAAGTCTGCACTGTTCCTGTGTAATAATAGGTGCACTTAGCAAAATCGGTGGGGTCGACTACACGCCCATAAAAGGAAGCTTTTTCTTGATTTATGGTCAAGATGTTGACCTCTTTGTTTTTTTTCTGTATGAGAGAGGGTACGTACACATAATAGATTTTTCCTGGTTGTGAAGAACCGGGTGTTTCTTGTGATAAATTCTCAGTTGGAAGTAAATAGTCCATGTCAAGAAGCTGTGAAATATGAACATCAAGATTCTTTGCAATAATAATGAGTGTTTCCACATCAATTGATACTTCCCCACGCTCATATTTTGAAAGGGAAGATTTACTTTTGTTAATGAGTAGAGCAAATTCTGCCAAACTGTAATGTTTTTGTTTCCTGTAGTGACGAATGCGCTGACCAAGTATACTGCGTATTGTTTCTTCCATGCTGTACC
>NZ_QWLE01000307.1:0-585 GCF_009917365.1 Neglectibacter sp. X4
AATGTTAACACAGAGTCAGAAATCGTTGATTAATCTTTTAAAAGTAATCTTGCCAACTGCCACGGATGAGGTGGCACTGCGACATGCGGACTGGTATCCGCAGTGGCACCCAGATATCCACGTAACGGCTGGGGACAGGCTTACATATGATGGCGTATTGTACCGCTGTCTGCAGGCGCACAATACACAGGAAACGTGGACACCGCCGGACAGCCCATCGCTTTGGGCGAAAGTACTTATCCCGGATCCAGATGTAATCCCTGAGTGGGAGCAGCCAGATAGTACCAATGCATATGTAACAGGCGACAAGGTAATCCACGGTGGCAAGACGTGGGAATCTCTGGTCGGCGGCAACGTCTGGGAGCCGGGTGCAGTAGGAACAGAAAGTTTATGGAAGGAAGTTAAATAACGCTTTTATGGAGGTAGAACAATGAAGCAGACGATTTGCACAGTTACAGGAATTACAGGAAGCGTGATTGCAGGATTTTTCGGAGGGTGGACAAGCGGCATGACAACATTACTAATCTGCATGATTGTGGACTATATTACAGGATTAATCGTAGCTGGCGTGTTTGGACAATCGCC
>NZ_QWLE01000308.1:0-585 GCF_009917365.1 Neglectibacter sp. X4
AGGGGCGTTTAACGTGACCAACGCTGCATTTATTCAGCTGAAAGACTTGCCGGAATATATGTTTACTGCGGCGAGAAGAGAGCCGGACTATATGACATCGGGCAAACCTGCTGTCGACCTGAACAATCCGGATTTTTCCATCGACAAAGCCTTGGCTGATTTTGAGGTCAGTCTCATTGAGAAAGCGCTGGCTCAGACCGGTACTATGAGTGATGCCGCAAAAAAGCTGAAAATATCCAAGCAGGCGCTGAACTATAAAATGAATAAATATGACATCAATCGCTGATGGTACGAAAAACTTTACAAAATAGTAAAGTTTTTTTTACTACTTGCGATAGGCTAAAGCCATAGAACGATGGAAACCGCTAATTTCAGCGGTTTTTATTTTTTTATAAATTGGCATAATAATTGCGGTTTATAAATACAAGTTGTGCAACGAGAAAGAAGTAGGAATAAATGAGGAGGTTGACATGAGTCAGGAACTTAAGAAATTTGATATTGACGCAATTCCGGGGGAACGATGGTTTCCGAAAGAGACAACCTTTGAGGAGGATATGAATCTTTACTGGGGAGACTGGGGCGTTG
>NZ_QWLE01000309.1:0-585 GCF_009917365.1 Neglectibacter sp. X4
CGAAAAAAAGGAAATATATCTTCATAGAGACGAATAAACTGGAGGTGGAATATTTTGGTAAAGGATGTAAAACATATCATGGAAAGAAAAGCCTTCGAAAAAGGCTTGGAGTCGATTATCAACAAGGGACAGGAAAAGGATTTGACCGAAGTTATGCTTCCTATGATTAATATGCTGGAGAAAATTTTAGGAGACGCATGGGAAGGTTCTTCCTATGAACTTTTGAGAAAGCTGGCAAAAGACCCGAATAGCAAGTGGACCCATTATACACAAAATATTTTGCGCAATGTGGATCCGCATATTTTGAAGACCTTTGCTTTAAATGCCGGATATGAGTCTGGTTTTCGTGGTTACAAGACTTCTCTGAAAATGTCTGAAAGATACCAGTGCAATATTCCATGGATTATTCTGATGGACCCTACAACAGCGTGCAATATGCACTGTACCGGTTGTTGGGCTGCGGAATATGGCGATAAAATGAACCTTTCTTTTGAGGATATGGATAGAATTATCACAGAAGGTAAAGAATTGGGTATTCACGCTTTTCTGTTCACCGGCGGCGAACCGCTGATTAAGAAAAAGGAA
>NZ_QWLE01000310.1:0-585 GCF_009917365.1 Neglectibacter sp. X4
GCCGCCCTCTTCAAAAAAACTTGAGTAAGGTGTCAATTCCATTTCTCCTGCCAAAGCAATACCCGGTGCATACGGTCCTAGCTGATCCAAAGGCAAGTGCATGCTATAGTGGCTAATGCGGTTTTCCTTCATATAGTGCTTATCCCTATCTGAAAAATATACCGGCGGCTCACTTTCAGGATGCTGTGCACCCGGATGATGTGTAAACAGCAGGCAGTCATGCGCTCCCTGTCGGCGGAGTTTTCCTAATACCTCCTCGCTTGAAAAAGTCGCAGTATAAACTTTGTCGATTACCTGCGCATTACTCAGCAGCAGCCCATTGGGCGCTAAATCGGTATACCGGCCCGGCTGAAAAAATTCGTCAAGCATTCGGCAAATGTCCTTTTCGTGAATATTAACAGTATTTTCTGAAATCATAGCATAAACTCCATTTACTACATTTTTTAATGTAATTACTTTATTTGCATTTTACTACGCCCCTCCCATGATTGTCAAGAGTAAATTCAAAAAATATGTAATTTTTCTGATTAGTTTTACATTCATACAATTCAGCCCACAAAAATAAGCCGAAAACTGCTTTACAGC
>NZ_QWLE01000311.1:0-262 GCF_009917365.1 Neglectibacter sp. X4
GCAGTCGCCTCTGGAACAAAGATAGATCTCTGCTGCGAAAAATTTGGGAAACGATAGAGAGCAGAACAACAGTGAATGTGGTAACTTTGATACCGCCGCCAGTGGAGCCAGGACCGGCGCCGATAACCATAAGACACATGGTCAGGACTCTGCCCGCCGGCGAAAAATCACTGTAGTCAGAAATCGCAAAGCCTGCTGTTCTCGGGGTAACCGACAAAAATAGAGCGTTCATCCATTTTTCTGCGAGGGAAAGGGAGCGCAG
>NZ_QWLE01000312.1:0-303 GCF_009917365.1 Neglectibacter sp. X4
AGAACAAAAATAAAAGACAGCCGGATATAACCAAAGCTGCGGTACAGGTCAGCATAATTTTGCTGTGCAGGGTGTAGGTGCGGAACCGGAAACGATGGTCGATGAAGTCACGCCAGACGATAAAACCGATGCCGCCTGTGATGATCAGTATAGTAGTGGTTAGAAGCACCAGTGGGTCTTTTGAAAAATGCTGTAAAGATGTACCGGGGGTAAAGATACCCATTAAATCGAAGCCTGCGTTGCAGAACGCGGAGACTGCGTGGAAGATGCTGAACCACAGCCCTTGCGCAGCTCCAAAGAGCG
>NZ_QWLE01000033.1:0-35280 GCF_009917365.1 Neglectibacter sp. X4
TTCCCATTTGTCAAGCCTTTTTTATGCTTTTTTCTTATTTTGCTCTTTTATACCTTTAACTTAATGACATTGCACAACTTGGGACACATTAGCCGGAACCGTACAAGTCATGCTGAACCTCGGCCTGATAAAACTGCCCGATGGTAGCGGGCGCGTTGTAAAGGCTTGTCAGCAGATAGGCCCGGATATTGCGGACTTTCGTGGTATTCCGGCTCAAGCAGTCAAAAACGTACTGGATATGGGTTTCATCCAGCTTGCGGAAACGGGACTGGACAACGCTCAAAGGTAAATCCTCCTTGCCAATGCGGACAATGGGCTGGGCGGAAGTCAGGATATCGGTGATCAGGTCGGTAACGCCCTCCACATCCTCGGCTCCATATTCCTCCACAAGCTGGCTGTAACTGATATTTTCCATCACCCCCTTTCGGCAAGCCGCCCAATCCATCTTTTCCATCTCAGGACGGATAGATGGATGGGTATAGCTCCTTTCAGTCTGATTCATGTAAGTATAATTACACTCCGATTTTCCGAAGTCTGCACTTCGGTTTTCCCGAAGTCTTGACTTCTGATTTTCCGAACTCTTGACTTCGGTTTTTCCGAAGTCTGGATTTCGGCTTTCCGGAAGTCTGGACGGGGGAGAGGGGCGGTTGTCAGTATCAGGCACCTCCCTGGTAGTAAAACGCTTGACGTAAATTCTGGCAGGCTTGCCCTGGCCCTGCTTGACCCGCTGTATCAGGCCGATGCCCTTGCCGCTGTCCAGCTCCGCCAGCAGCTTGACCGCCTTATCGTTGCCACAATTAAGGGCTTCCTTTATTTCGTCCAGTGGGTAGTAGATGAACACACGGTTTTCCTCGTCATACCAGCCGTTGCGGGCCGACAAACCCATGCGGTCAAGCATAAGGCCATAGAGCAGCTTGGCGTCAGTGGAAACATGCTTGAACTCCGGGCCCACAATGAGCTGACGGGGGATGCGGTAGAAACTGAACTGCTCCGATTCCCCGCCGTAGAAATAATCATAGTCAAGGCGGTCTTTCATGGGGAAAACTCCTTTCTGTTATGATGGTATCTAAAAATGGGCATGAAAAAAGGGGCGTTCAAAAAATCTGAACGCCCCATAGGGGAGTGTGCTTGCGTGGCCGGGATATGCCAGTCTACGAAACACACATACGAAAAAAGACTCGTTTCTTTTGAAACAAGCCTTTTCTCTCGTGTACCCTGTGGTGGAGATAAGCGGGATCGAACCGCTGACCTCTTGAATGCCATTCAAGCGCTCTCCCAGCTGAGCTATACCCCCGAGTTTTTCGTCATACGATGATATTCTTTATCGGAGTACACTTTATTCAATTTTGGTCAATATAAGCGGAATAATGAAGATTTGGTGCTCTCAGTGGGGGCATACATTTAACTTCTCAGGCTCCCAGCTGAGCTATACCCCCGAGTTTTTCATCATATGATGATATTGTTTATCGGAATACACTTTATTCAATTTTGGTCGATACAAGCGGAATAATGAAGATTTAGTGCTCTCAGTGGGGGCATACTTTTAACTTTTCGGACTCCCAGCTGAGCTATACCCCCATATTGTAAATCAAACCTTCTTGTTTTGCATCTCACTTCCGGTGCTCTAAGATAATACCACAGATTTTCAGATTTTGCAAGCCTTTTTTGAAAAAAATTTCCGATTTTTTAATTTTTTTGCGAGATGCAGGCCAAAGCCCGCAGAAAAGGAAAGGCCGCCCGCAAAAAGCAGGCGGCAGAGCTGTCATTCTCCCAGTTCTTCTTCCAGCAGACAGGCGGCCCGGGCCAGCGCCTCGGCTTCATCCGGGCCGGCACACTCCACCTCTAGCTGGGCGCGGGCGGGAATGCCCGCTGCCATCAGGTTCATCATGCTTTTGCCGTCAGCCCGGAATTCCCCATAGGTCAGCCGGATACTGCTGGAAAACCGCCCCATTTCCTGGGAAAAGGTGCCGGCAGGACGCATATGGAAATTAACGGAGCTGTTCCATGTAACTGTTTTTTTTACCATTTGCCCATCTCCTCTCAACTCAAACAAACCCTTGCGCTTTTATCCCATTTCCTGTTCAGCCCCGTCCTCCGCCGGGTTCACAAAAATTGTCTTGTAATTCTCATAAATCACCATGCCGGGCCTGGCCCCCTGGGGCTTGCTCACATGGCGTATCTGGGTGTAGTCCACTGGCACCTGGGCGGAAGACCTGGCGCGGCTGTGGCGGGCAGCCAGCACTGCCGCCTGCTCCATTGCCGCCTCCGTAGGCTTGCGGCCCTCTGTGACAAGCACCGTGTGGGAGCCTGGTATGTTCTTCACATGAAACCACAGATCGTTATTATTGGCTGTGCGCATGGTAAGCTGGTCGTTCTGGCGGTTGTTCCGGCCCACCAGCACCGTAAACCCATCCGCAGTCTCAAAGCGCAGGGGCGCGCTGGGGGATTCCTTCCTGGCTTTCTTCCCCCGCTGTGCCCGGAGATACCCCTGCTCTGTAAGTTCTGCCCGGATTTCCAGCAAATCCTTCTCCGTCTCTGCCCGGGCCAGGGCGTCCAGCACCGAATCCAAATATACCAGTTCCCGCTCTGCCAGGGCTATCTGCTCCTGCAGCTTCTCCTCGGCGGTCTTGGCCTTGCGGTATTCCTTATAATATTTCTGAGCGTTCTGGGAGGGGGTTAAAGCGGGATCCAGCTTGATGTGTACCAAAGGCTGGCCCTCCTGATAATAGTCAGGCAGATCCGCAGCCTTTGCGCCTTTTGGCAGGGTATACAGGTTGGCGCTGATTAAATCACCCGCCACCCGCAAAGAGTCCCGCTGGGCGCACTGATCCAGCTCTCCCTTTTGCGCCCCGATTTTCCGGGAAAGGCGCTCGGCATGGTTTGAGAGCAGCCGCAGCAAGTCCTGCTCCCGCACCCGCATGCGCTCCTGCTGATCCTTCTCTCGGTAAAAGCCGTCCAGCAGCCCGGAAAAGCTCTCTCCTTCCTTCACCACTGCCGCAGCGCCATATTGGTGGATGTCCAAAAAGGAAAAGTCCATGGGCTTTTTCTTTACATCCACCGCCATATAGGGGCGGCCCGTAAGGCCCTCCACAGTTTCCTTCAGCTGCTGCAGGAAAAACTGCAGCCGGAAACGCTGTTCCTCCCCCAGGGTTTTCACGGTCAGTTCCCGGCCCCTTCCCACCTGGTGGGCCACCTCCCGGCATACAATGGGTGATATCCCCTGGAGCACCGCCAGCAGCCCCTTGGAAAGCTCCATGTCCCTGGGCAGGGACTCCATGGCAGACACAGCCTCCTGGGCGGTGCGGGCCAGCAGGCAAAGCTTGTCCTGGGGCGGCGGGAGCCGATAGGAAAGCCCGGGCAGCACCAGGCGCTGGGAGGACATCTCTGCGTCCACCCGCTTTAAAGCGTCAATGATTTTCCCCTCTCCGTCGCTGAGGATAATATTGCTGTACTTCCCCATGATTTCCATGGTAAGCGTCAGGGTCACATGATCCCCCAGCTCGTTCACCGCGTCAAAATCAAAATGCAAAAGCCGCTCCAGTTCCGGCTGGCGGATGGCCTGAAGCTTTGCCCCCTGCAATTTTTTCCGCAAAAGCATGCACAGCATGGGGGGCTGCTTGGGGTTTTCCAAAGGGATTTCCGTCAGGTGTACCCGGGCGCTGTTGGCCCGGGCGGAAAACAGCACCCGGCAGGCGCTCTCCCTGCTGCGAAACGCAACTACCAGCTCCTCCCGGTTTGGCTGGTGGATTTTGTCCACCCGCGCCCCCAAAAGCTTTTCCTCCAGCTCCCTTTTGATGTGCCGCAAAAACGCGCCGTCCAGCGCCATGGGCGCCACCTCCTTTTTGGTTGGAACTCTGCCACAAACCCCGGCTTAAGGGACTTTTTTTGAGGAAAAAAGTCCCTTAAGAATCCTCAAAAAACCTTCACTCTGTCACCCACTGGTGCACAGGCCTTGTTTTCGACACCAGGAACGCCGCCCCAGGCAGCCGCTTTTTCAAATAGGCGGCTAAAAATTCAGCAAAAACCGCTTCCGTCTCATAATGCCCCGCCGCAATGCAGGTCAGGCCTGTGGAAGCTGCTTCCAGCATTTCGTGGTGCTTCATTTCCCCGGTAATGTAGGCGTCCGCCCCCCGGCAGGCTGCAAACTGGACAAAGTCCCCTCCAGCCCCGCTGCAGAGGAACACTTTTTTCACAGCCCTCTCTCCAGGAATCAGGTTCACCGCCCCCGCGCCCAGCCGCTCCCGCACCAGCCGGGCAAATTCCAAAGGCGAAGGCGATCCCTCTGCCTCGCCGGAAAACAGGATGCAGTCCTCCCCGAAAACATCCTCCTGCCGGATAACCTTCAGCCCCAGCCTGTTTGCCAGGGCCACATTCACCCCGCACACCGGGGAGATGTCCAGGTTTGTGTGGCAGCACAGCGCCCCAATGCCCTTCTGGGCCAGCAGATAAGGCACCGCGCGGCTGTTAAGGCTTTTTAAAGGCGTGAAGATAACCGGGTGGTGGCTGATAACCAGCCCCGCGTTTATGGAAGCCGCTTCCTCCACCACTGCCGGGGTGATGTCCAAAGCAATCAAGGCCCGCGCCACCTCTGCCGCCGGATCCCCCACCAGCAGGCCGCTGTTGTCAAAGCTTAAGGCGCTCTCAAAGGGAGCGGCCTGGTCTATCACGTTGTATATATCACAAATCCGTACCATAGGCTCCTCCTGTTCCCGTTCTGTTTTTCCCGCGCGCCAAGCGTGGAAGCTCTTTCCCTCCCTGCCGGTTTGACCAGGGAAAGGCCGCGCTTTTCTTTATTTCCCTGTCTGGTCAAAGGCAATAGGTTCCCTTTTCTTCCTCTATGCTTTCCCCCAGATAAGCTTCCCGCAGGGCCTCCATCGCGTCCCCCAGCGCCTTTGCCCGGGCCGTTTCCCCTAGATGGGCCGCGCCCTTCCGCTGGTTCTCCAAAATCCGCGCCTGCTTTTCCGCATATAGCCGCACCGCCGGGCTTCCCGGCTCCAGCCTGCCCATGTAGGGGTATAGAAGGGGCATAGGGCCGTTCTCTCCGGTAAACGCCGCGGAAAAGGCGGCATACACCTTGCCGCTGTCCAGACAGGCCCGCTCCTCCAAAATGGAAAAGCCTAAGTCCCACAAGCCTGCCCGAAGCTGTGGCCCACAGCTCATAGGCTGCAAAACCAGCCGCTTCCCCGGATTTCGCAGCCAGGAAGTTTCCCCTGCCATGCGCAGAATCAGCTCCCCGCCCATGCCAGCAATCACGATGTCCTCCGCGTCTCCAGGCCCCAGGCCCTGCAGCCCGTCTGAAAGCAGAAGCCGCATTTTTGCCCCATACCGGGCGGCGTTCCGCCTGGCAGCCTCCAGGGGACTGGCATTAATGTCCGCGGCGATGGCCCGGGGGCACCGCCCGGTTTTCAAAAGCCATATGGGCAGATAGCCATGGTCTGTGCCGATATCCGCCACCGCAGCCCCCTCCCGCACCAAAGATGCGCAAAGGCTGAGCCTGGGTCCAAGCTGAAACAGGGGCCTTGCCATAAACGCCCTCCTTTCACTGGGCAAAAAGACAAACTGCCGCCTGGCCGAAACGCCGGGCGGCAGTCTGCGCAAGCCGTATCAGACTATTTCCCACTCAGGTGCCGGTTGAGTTTCTCCACCAGATCGTCCGGGTTCACCCCGTGTACCCCGCAGGCCTGCTCCAGCGTCTCCCCCCGGGCAGAGGGGCAGCCAAGGCAGTGCATACCCATCTCCAGAAAATAAGGGGCGGTTGTTTCGTCCATATCCAGAATTTCCCCGATAATCATGTCTTTTGTAACAGCAGCCATTTTTTTCATCCTTTCTCACAGCGGGAAACCCGCTGCAAAGCAGTCAATTGCAAATTTCAGTACCTATATTATAATACCCCCGGCCCCGGCGCGCAATACCTGAAACCATGAATTTTGTGTGAAAAGCAGTTTTTCTGCCTTTTCCAGCTTAGAACCTACTTCATGGGCAGAAAGCCGATTTTTTTCATAGCCTTGGACACTGTCCGCTGGGCAATGGACCCGGCCTTTTCCGCGTTCTCCCGGCAGCACCGCTGCAAATAGTCCTTGTCCTGCAAAATTTCCTTAAAGCGCTCCTGAATGGGCCGCAGCTCCCCGATAACGGCTTCCGCCACAGCGGGCTTAAAGTCGCCATAGCCCTTGCCCGCAAACTCCCCTTCAATTTCCTCCATGCTCTTGCCTGTAATACAGGAATAAATTTCCATCAGGTTCTTCACCCCGGGCTTGTCGTCAGAATAGCGCACGCAGGCCTCGCTGTCTGTAATGGCCCGTTTGAACTTGCGCATAATGGTATCCGGATCGTCCAGCACGCTGATACAGCCGTTGTTGTTCCCGTCAGATTTGGACATTTTCCTGGTGGGATCCTGCAAAGACATGACCCTGGCCCCATGCTGGGGGATAATCGGCTCCGGCACTGTGAAGGTGGGGCTGTAAATGCCGTTGAAGCGCTCGGCAATGTCTCGGGCAATCTCCACATGCTGTTTCTGATCCGCCCCTACAGGCACAAAGTCCGCCTGATATAAAAGGATGTCCGCCGCCATCAGGCAGGGATACGTGAAAAGCCCGGCGTTGATGTTGTCCGCGTGTTTAGCCGATTTATCCTTAAACTGGGTCATGCGGGAAAGCTCCCCGAACTGGGTGTAGCAGTTCAAAATCCAGGCAAGCTGGGCGTGCTGGGGCACATGGCTCTGGATGAAGAAAATCGTCTTGTTAAAGTCAAGGCCCATAGCCAGCAGAAAGGCGTAAGCCTCCATGGTATATTTGCGAAGCTGTGCAGGCTCCTGCCGCACCGTAATGGCGTGCAAGTCCGCCAAAGCATACACGCACTGATAGCCCTCGTCCTGCAGGCGGATGTGGTTGCGCAAAGCCCCCAGGTAATTCCCCAGGGTAAAGGTGCCTGTACACTGGTACATGCTTAAAATGCGTTTTTTCTCATTGCTTTCCATATTGTCTCAACCTCTTTCCTGAATACTTGAAAATGCGCCCAAGACCTTGGGGTGAGCGCGTCCCAGTGGGACGCTGCCGCGAACCGACCGAGCCGGCAGGCGAGACCGCCCCCAAACCTCTGCAAACCCTTTTGAAAAAGGGTTTGATCCGAAAACCCCTTTTGGCTTGATGGCAGGGCGGTTATTTCACGGCTTCCCGGGCCGTCTGGCCTAAGATTTTCACGCCTTCCCGCAACTGCTCGTCCGTAGGCGTAGAGAAATTGATGCGGAAAGAGCGGCAAGGCTCTGTTTCGTCTGTGAGGAACGCTGTGCCCGGCACCACGCAGGCCTTGCGCTCCATGGCCCGCTTCACGAATCCCAGCATATCAGTGCCCTCCGGCAGGGTACACCAGGCAAAAAGCCCGCCCTCAAAATGGCTCCAGGTGATAAGGGGCCTGAAATGCTCCTCCATGGCGGAAAGCAGCACAGCGCTTTTCCGGCTGTAAATGTCCCGCAGGTTTTGCAGGTGGGCCTCATAGTCAAAGCCCGTCATAAAGCGGTGGCACACAATCTGCGCCCACATGTTGGAATGTACGTCCTCCCCCTGCTTGCACACCACCATTTTCTGGAGCACCGCCCTGGGGCCGATGGCATAACCTACCCGCATCCCCGGGGAAACCACCTTGGAGAAAGAGCCGGCATACATCACAATGCCCTCTGTATCAAGGCTCTTAATAGAAGGCACATCCTCCCCTGCAAAGCGCAGATCCCCATAAGGGTTGTCCTCCAGAATCATCACCCCATGCTTTTGGCATAACTCATACACTTTTTTGCGCTTCTCAAAACTCATGGTAATGCCTGAGGGGTTCTGGAAATTGGGAATGGTATACAGATATTTCACATTTTTCTCTGTCTCCAAAGCCTTTTCCAGGCAGGCCATGTCCATGCCGTCCTCCTCCATGGGAATGCCCACAAGCTTTGCCCGGTAGGATCGGAAGGTGTTCAAAGAGCCGATAAAGCTGGGGGCCTCGCACAGCACCGTATCCCCCTCGTTTAAAAGGGTTTTCGTCAGCAGATCCATCACCTGCTGGGCGCCGCTGGTAATGAGGATATCATCGTTCTCTGTGCCCACCTGGTGCTTTTTCTTCATATACCCCAGCAGGTGCTCCCGCAGGGGGGCATACCCCTCTGTCACGCCATACTGCAAAGCCTCAATAGGGGTATCCTCCAAAAGCTGTGCCGAAACCTTCCGGATGGCTTCATAGGGGAAGGCGTCCGGCGCCGGGTTCCCGGCGGAAAGGGGGATAATCCCCGGGGCGGAGGAGTTTTTCAAAATCTCCCGGATGGCAGAGGGCTTCAGCGCCTTCACCCGGTCAGAAAACTGATATTCCATATGTTTGCTCCTTTCCGGCGGGAAAAACCCGCCCGCAAAAAAATAAAAGCCCGCCCCACGCATGGGACAGGCTCTGCCTGCGGTACCACCCAAATTGACAGGCTGCCGCCTGCCCAACTCTTCCCCATAACGCGGGGTGCGTCCGGCCATTTCCTGCCAGCCCTCCCGGGGCCATTCCCAGCCTTCCCCTGCCGCCTTCCCACCCTGGGCGGCTCTCTTAAAAAGGATAGCGGCTGGTACTCCTCCCGGTCAACGGTTTTCCTGTATCCATCTCATTATATGGCATCCCCCAGGAAAAGTCAAGGGCTGGAAAATCAAGGGAAGTGTCCGAACCGCGTGTTCCATGCTTCCGGCGGGGGAGGGGAGGTGTGTCCCGTCTGCCCACCCAGCCGGATTGGGTTTCCAAAGGGCCATTGGCCCTTTGGCGGGGGTGCAGGGGCGGGGAGCCCCCGCAAAACAGGCCCCCTCCGCCAGCCAGCCTCCAGCCGCGCAAAAAAGGCGCACCGAAGCTTTCCGGTACGCCTTTCAAATTCCTTATTCCTGGGGCTTTGCCACAACCCCGTCGCTGGAGCCTGCCGAAGCAGTCTCCACGCCTGCGCCGGCCTGGATGGTAACCGCGTCAGAGAGGGTAACAGTGGCGGTATAGCTGCCCGACACCCAGCAGGCTTCCCCGGCAGTGCCGGAGATGGTAACGGCTGCGGGAGCCTCTATGCTGCCTGTGCGGTTTGCCACATTGGCCAAATCAATCTGCACAAAGATGGAATCCCCGGCCAGCTTCCCAACCTGGGCCTGGGGGCCAATCACTGAAACCTCCATGCTCCGGGTGGTCAGCCGGGCGTCCTTCCCGGCAGGGGGATTGAGAAGCTGGATGTTCGCCTCCGGCACAGTCAGCGTGGCCCGGCTGTAGCCGTTTAAGTTAATGGAAACCTTTGCCTGGGTAACGGTGTTCTCCCCGGCGTTTGTAATGTTGCGCACGCCGCTGGGCAGGGGGATCTCCATGTCAAAGGCGGCTGGGCGGGACAAATCCAAATCGGCAAAGTCAATGGCGCTGCCAAGGCAGATTTCGCTGATGCCGTCCAGCACCTCCTGGGAGCCTGCAATGGCAATCTCCGCCGGCTCTATGCTGATGCGGTTCTGGGCAAAGCTGTCAGGCTGGTGTACAGTGTTCACCACCAGGGGCACTGTCTTTCTCGCCATCACCGGGATGGTGGCCTGCACTGTGTCCACGCTCAGCGTAAGGTACAAGGAAGCTGTGTCCGTTATCTCCTGGTTGTTCTGGTCATACAGGCGGATGGGGCAGGAGAACTCCTGGGAGTCCCGCAGGGGAGCGTCCAGGGTGTAGCCCACCGCCGCCCGGCTCACCCGGTTCACAGCAGACTCCGGCCCGGAAATAGTCACGCTGTCCTGGGACAGCACAGGGGAGCCGGGATAAAAGCCCGCGTCCGCGCTGTATACAATCTCGTCCTCCAAAGGCAGTGTAACTTCCTTATAGCGGTCATACTCCAGGTTGATTTCCTCCGGGTTAATGGAAACAATGTCATATTCCGAAAGGGCAGAGTTTTTCACCGCCTGCACAGGCACCGTCATCTTCTGCAGGGTGTTGCCCGTCAGCTTGGTGGAAGTGGGGTTCAGGCTCACTGTCACCTTGAAGTCCTCCGCCGTCAGCTTGGAGGTAATCAGGCTGTTGCCGGAAACGTCGATGTCCGCCGCGGCATAGGACATGTTGAACACCCGCAGGCCGTCAGCCTCCGCCTCCGTAGAGGGCACCACCACAATAGGCACGTCCTGGATGGTAAAAGTGCGGTTCATGTCGCTGTTATAGGCCATCACAAACCATGTCACCAGGGCAATGGCAAAGGAAAAAACCAGCACAAAGGTGTTGTGGTAAAAAATATTCCGCA
This sequence comes from Neglectibacter sp. X4, assembly GCF_009917365.1. NCBI lineage: Bacteria > Bacillati > Bacillota > Clostridia > Eubacteriales > Oscillospiraceae > Neglectibacter > Neglectibacter sp. X4. The sequence continues at coordinate 10,250 of NZ_QWLE01000033.1, forward strand.
GGGAAAGCTTTCCCCGTTTTTTCTCCATGGGCTTTCCGTCTTTCATGGCTCAGCCCTCCTTCCGGCCGGAGCCAAAGCCCAGCCTGCCCAGAATGCGCTTGCTGCCGGAAGCGCCTTTGTCCTCCGCGCCGATAAGGTATTTCTCCAAAGCGTCGGAAAGGGCCGCCCTGGTGTAATCCCGGGTCAGCCTGCCTCCCACGGCAATGGAAATCTGGGCCGTCTCCTCAGAGACCACCACCACCACCGCGTCAGAGTTCTCGCTCATGCCCAAAGCCGCCCGGTGCCGGGTGCCCAGCTCCGCGCTTACGCTGTCGCTGCTTGTCAGGGGCAGGATGCACCCCGCCGCGTGGATCCGTCCGTCCCGTATCACCATGCCCCCGTCGTGGAGGGGGGCTTTGTTGAAGAAAATATTGGCAATGAGCTGGGCGGAAGGGTCGGCCTCCACAATGGTGCCTGTCTCCACAATTTCCCCCAGCTTGGTGCGGCGCTCAAACACAATCAGCGCCCCCATGCGGAGCTGCTGCAAAATGCCCACAGCCCCCACCACCCCGGCAATGGCCCGCCGGGTGCCAAGCTTGTCCCCGTCCCTGTCCTTGCCGCCGATAATGCCGCCCAGGGAGCTGACCTTGCTGTGGCCCACCTGCTCTAAAGCCTTGCGTATCTCCGGCTGGAAAAGGATAATCACCACAATAAAGGCAGACTGGAAGAAATACCGCAGGAGCTGGTTGAGCATCAAAAAGTCAAGGGCCTCTGTGGAGGAAATCAGGAACAGCCCCACCAGAAGGATAATGCCCTTGACAAGCTGCCCGGCCCGGGTTTCCCGCACCAGCTTGATAATGCCGTACAGCAGTACGGTTACAATAGCCACGTCGATAGCGTCTTTAAAGGTAAACTGCCGCGCCAGGTTCAAAAAGGTCTGCCCGAACCGCGCCGCGGCGTCCATCATGTCCCCCACTGCCGTCATCCCTTTCCATATGTAGTGTGCAGAACAAGCACGCCTGTGCTGCAAAAGCATTTAGGGCCTGTCTGTGTCTTATTGTATCACAGGCAGGCCGCAAATAAAAGGCTTTTTTCGTTTTCTTTCAAAATTTCACAGGCCGCCTGGAAAACCGTCAGCCAGCCAAAGGCTCCCCCGGCGGGATATCGTAAACACACTTGAAAACCGGCATATGCCGGTTTTCAAGCCGGGGGGCTGCGCCGCCTGGTTCAAAAGAGGCATACTACCTCTTTTGAACTGTGTTAGCTATGGCCCGCACTCTGCGGGCAAGGGCCTCCATCTCCTGGGGCCTGGTGAAGGCGGAAGGGGATACCCGCACAGTGCCTTTGGTGCCCATTTTCTCATGGGCGCAAGGCGCGCAGTGCAGGCCGCAGCGCACAGCAATGCCGGACTTTGCCAGAATCTGCCCCGTTTCCTCGCTGGGGCGGTTTTCTATATTAAAGGAAAGCACCGGCACAAAATAGGGGATCGCCGGGGGCGGGGTGTAAAGCTTCACATGCCCCATGCGGGAAAGCTTTTCATATAAATAGGAAACCTTTCCCATTTCCTCCCGGTAAATCCGCTCCATCCCCATGGCGCTTACAAACCCCATGCCCGCGTAAAGGCCTATAATCCCCGGCACGTTCAGGGTGCCGCTTTCATAGCGCTCCGGCGGATCGTCGGGCTGCAAAAGGCTTTGGGACTGGGTGCCAGTGCCCCCCTCTGTCAGGGTGGCGAGGGAAACCCCGGGATCCCGCAAAACCAGCAGCCCGGTGCCCATAGGCCCGTAAAGGCCCTTGTGCCCGGCGCAGCACAAAAAGTCTATGCCGCCTTCTGCCACGCTGATGGGAACCACCCCGGCTGTCTGGGCCGCGTCCACGCAGATTTTCGCGTCATACTGGTGGCACAGGGCCGCAATGCGCTCCACAGGCAGCCGCGCGCCAAACACGTTAGAGCCTGCCGTACACACCACCAGCCTGGTGCGCGGCCCCATGGCCTTCCGGAAGGCGTCCACCGTGGCGTCGTTGTCCCCTGGCGCTACCACAGCTTTTGTATACGTGACGCCTTTTGCCTCCAGGGCCTGCAGGGGCCGCATCACAGCGTTGTGCTCCATGTCGGAAACTACCACATGGTCCCCCGGCTTTAAATACCCCTTTATCACCAGGTTCAGGGCCTGGGTGCAGCTTGGCTGGAACACCACGCACTCGGGTCCCGGCGCGCCCAGCAGGGCCGCCGCCCGCTCCCGGCAGTTATACACCGCCTGGGAGGTGCGCACGCTCATATCATAGCCGCTGCGGCCAGGGTTTGCCCCCAGCTCCCGCAGGGCCTTCTGCATCTGCTCCCGTACCACAAGCGGCTTGGGGTACGTGGTAGCGCTGTTGTCCAGATAAATCACGGGCCATCCTCCTGCTCCATGCGGCGCAGAACCCGGATGCGGTTTTCCTGTAAAATCCGTTCCGCCTCGTCAGCGCCGGCCGGCACGTATATCCCATAGCCGCAGCCGGACTCCTCCGTTTGGGGGATTCGCTCCACATAGCCGCGGATCCCCCTGCGGAAGAGCAGATCCCGGCCCTTCATGGCATATGTGACGGAGCTTACCACAAGTAAGGGCTTGCCCAAAAAATCACCTCGTTTAGGGGCTTGCCCCCCAAGCCAGGGAACAAGCCCAGTCGTTTGCCGCTCAGAAGCTGTGCCGGAAGGGCTGCCTTGCGCCCTGCTGGTACGGCTTCTCACTTCATCTTATGCGCGCCCCCTTCTTTTGTGCGCTTTTTCGAGGCTTTTTTCCGGAAGAGGGATTCCCTGCCCCCAGGCCCGCCCGGAAAATTCTTTTCCCAGGAAAAGAAAATCGTTAAAAATCCTATTTTCCTATAGAAATGTGCCGCACAATATGGTATAATAGGCGGGTAATTGACTACATGTTGTGATTTGTACAAAAACAGCGCTTTTACCCAGGCAAATCACATAAAAATATTTTTCGCAGCCGGCAGCCGGCCTGCTTTTTTAGAAAAGAAGGGGCGCCCCCTGCCAGGGCGCCTCCGAAAAAGGAGTTCAACGACATGACAAGCTTCATCATTGTTCTTCTCTGCTCAGCCGGGCTTTTCGCCGTCCTGATGCAGGACAGGTTCCGCTTTTGGACAACCCTCCTGGTAGGGGGGATTGCTTTCCTCCTGGCCCTTTTGGCGGGGGTACTCTTAGGCCGCCTGATAGAAGATCCGGCCCTGGGAAAGCTTCTGGCCTGCTGGGCAGGCACGCTGCTGCTTTTCGCCGCCTCCCTGGCTGTACATAGCAATAATATCCTGCAAAAGCTTTTCGTGCTTCTGCTGTGCCCCTGCTGCCTGGTATATGCGGAGGTGCTCCTGCCCCAGCTTCTGGGAACCCTGCCGCTGCGCACCGCGGGAGTTGTGGGCGGCGTGGTTTCGGCGGCGGGCACGCTGCTGCTGTACCTGCTTCTGGGCCTCTGCCTGTACCGGCCCTTCCATCATTTCAGCGACCGCGGCCCTTCGGCCTTTATGGCAGGCATGTGCCTGCTGCTCTGCCTGATTTACCTCATCTGCACCGGAAAAGCGGATCTGCTCTTCCCGGCCAATGCCCTGGCAGGCCGCCTGCTGTTTTCCTCCCTGCTTTTCATCGTGCTGGTTTTCTGTTTCCGCAGCGTATACCAGGCTGGACGGTTCCGGACGGCTGTGCTGGAGGAAGCCACCCGCCGGAAGCTGCTGGACAAAGACGCGGAGGATTTCGGGGATCTGCTGGCGGCTGTACGGGAGGCCCATGCTGTCCAGAAGAAGGGGGAATATGCCCTGGATACCATCTCCGTCATGCTCCAGGACGGCGTGCCCGAGCAGGTGCCCGCTTACATTTATATGGCAAAGCACGCCGCTGCCCGGGAGCCTGTCCTGGGGGAATACCATGAAAACCCCTATCTGAACGGCATCATTGCCGCTAAGGCTGCTTTTGCTTCCCAGAACGGCATAGAGTTTCAGTGCAATGCCTGCACAGGCAATGTCCCCCTGAAAACCTCCGAACTATGCGTGCTTTTCCATGAAATGCTCAGCCACGCCTGCAAGGAAGCCCTGGGCTATACCGGGGAAGAGCCACGCCGGGTGCGCTTCACCGCCATCCCCGGGGAGGATTCCCTGCGGCTGGAGGCTGTATATGCGGCCGTCCCTCCGGCAGGCCGTTCCTTTGGGCTGCAGGAGCTAAGGGAAAAGAAGCTTTCCGATGTGATCCAGTGGCTTTTTGACGACCGCCCGGCTGAGGGCAGCGATCTTTCCGGCCTGGAGAACACCGCCGAAACCGTCCTGCTCCACAGCGGCAGGCTCACAGTTTCCAGCACGCCGGAGGAAACCATCCTGCTGGCAGAAATGCGCTTTTAGAACCTGTTCAGTATCTAAAAGGTATGCCGGATGTGAGGAGATTTTTTTGTCCGGCAAGGAAAAAGCCCCCTCAGACGGCGTGCCTTGTGATACTAAACAGGTTCTTAGCAAGGTGCGCGGGATGCCCGCCATACGAGGTGCCAGCGCTTCTTCCCCTTCCCATCGCCTTTAACACTACCAGCCGCCCCGCCCGCAAACCAGGGGAAGCGCTCCGCGCTTCCCCTGCCCTGCGCCTTTGGCGCAGGGGCGTGCCTTCGGCCCGCGTTTGCGGGCGGCCCTAGGCGTACCCATACACTTCAACTATAGAAAGGACGCAAACTCCCATGGACAACAGCCTTTGCACCCCGGAAATCCTCGCGGCCTTCGGGCTTTCCCCCCAGTCCGCCATCTCTCCTTTATACGGCGGGCACATTAACGATACCTTTGTGGCCCAAAGCACCGCCGGCAGCCCCCGGTACACCCTCCAGCGCATAAACCGCTTTGTGTTTCCCTCCCCGGAGGATATCACCGAAAATATGACAGGGGTCACCTCCTTTCTCCGGGAAAAAATTGCCGCCCGGGGAGGGGATCCAGACAGGGAAACCCTTAGCGTGCGCCCCGCTGCGGACGGCAAATTCTTATATATAGACAAGGAGGGGAACCCCTGGCGGTGCCTAGGCTATATTGAAAACGCCACCTCCCATGAAACCCCGGAAACCCTTGCCATGCTGGAGGAGGCAGGCCGGGCCTTTGGGGATTTCCAATGCCTTTTAAGCGGCTATCCCGCCCACACCCTCCACGAGATTATCCCCAATTTCCACAATACCCCTGCCCGGTTTGCCCAACTGCTGGAGGCTGTGAAGAACGATAAGGCCGGGCGCGCCGGGGAAGTGGGGCCGGAGCTGGAGTTTGCCTATAAGCGGGAAAAGGCCTGCGCCCTGCTGGCAGATTTGCTGGAAAAAGGGGAACTGCCCCTGCGGGTCACCCACAACGACACAAAGATGAGCAATATCCTGCTGGACAACGTTACCGGCAAGGCGGTATGCGTTATTGACCTGGACACCGTAATGCCCGGCCTTTGCGCCTTTGATTTTGGGGATTCCATCCGGGCCGGGGCCGCCACCGCCGCGGAGGACGAAACAGATTTGAGCAAGGTGAAATTTGACCTAGAGCGCTACCAGGCCTATGCCAGGGGCTTCCTGTCTGCCGCCGGGGATATCCTGACCAAACGGGAGCTGGAAACCCTGCCGGACGGCGCCATCCTTATGACCTTAGAGGTGGGCCTGCGCTTCCTGGCCGATTACCTCAACGGGGACGTGTACTTCCGCACCGCCCGGCCCAGCCACAACCTGGACAGGGCCAGAAACCAGTTTAGGCTGGTGGAGGAGATGGAAGCCGCCCGGGAGGAAATGGGCCGCGTTATCCAGGAAATGATGGGATAAAATTTGGTATTAGGAAAAAATCCACGTCCCTGCCCCTCTTTGGCGGAGCAGGGACTGCTTGCCTGTAAATGGTTGTGCAAACTGCACATATTTTGAGGCGGATATCTCCGCTGCAAAGATGACATTTTGTTACAACAGTAACAAAATATTTACAGAACCACTGGGCTTTACCAAAAGCCAGCCGTTTTTTATCTTGTTTTTACTGGGAATTCCCTGTGAGAAAAAGGCGGGAAAATGCCGCCTTGTGCAGTTTGACGAAGAATTTCATGCAGATTGGGAGGGAACTGCGATGGTGGAAATCAGGGCCTGGACAGAGAGCTTTGCCCGAAAACTTCAGGGGCATTTTGGCCCCCGGCTGCTGTTTGTGGGATACCAGGGCAGCTATGGCAGGGGAGAGGCCACCCCGGAAAGCGACATCGACATTGTAACTGTGCTGGACGCAGTTGCTCCAGCAGATTTAGACGCTTACCGAACGCTGGTGCAGGCCCAGCCCCAGGGAGAGCTGGCCTGCGGGTTCCTTTGCGGGAAAAAGGAGCTGTGCGCCTGGCCCCGGTACGATCTCTATGGCCTTATGCTGGACACAAAGCCGGTTTTGGGAGATTTGCCTGCCCTGCTGCCCCGGCTTACAGAGGCGGACGCCCAGGAGGCCCTGGCTATCGGCGCGGCAAACCTGTACCATGCCGCCTGCCACACCTTCCTGTACAGTCCCGCGCCGAAAAAGGCCCTGCCGGGGCTGGGAAAGGCCGCCTTCTTCTGCCTGCGGCTTTGGGCGCTGCTGGAGGACGGGGTTTACAGGGCCTCGAAAAAGGAACTGGGAAAGGTGCTTGCAGGCCGGGAAAGGGCGCTGCTAAGCCTTTCCCTGGAGCCAGAAAGCCTGGAAACCAGGAAAGCTTACGAGTTGCTGATTGGCTGGTGCGGCGACGTGCTGGAGGCGCTGGAAAGGGAAAAGCAGCCGTAAAAAGCGGCTTTGCGCGGGGCGTGGCGGAGATTTTCAGAGCGGCGCTGCAGGAAACAGCGCGGGAATTGTGGAACGCAGAAGCCTGTTAGCGGGACAGAACTTCTTCGAACCAGCGGCATGGCGTGCATGGGAAGCAGGAAAACGGCGGTTTTCCCTGGAATCTCACCACTTCTGACCAAGAATTCGTCATTCCTTCTATTAAGAACCTGTATTCATAATTGAAATTGCCAGATGAACGGGAATTTTTAGAGCCAATCAAGGCGAATACTCCGCAAACGCATGTATGCGTTTGCGCATGGCAAGAAAATTCAACACAGAGTGGCTCTAAAAAGGCTGCTCAGATGGTGGTTGCAGGTTGTGAATACAGGTTCTAAGCCCTAAAAAAGGAGAGGCACAGCCTCTCCCTTTGGCTTTGCGCGGCGTTCAGCCGTCCCCCAGCCACATATGGCGCTTTAAATCCACCCGCCCGTCCGGCAGGAAAGCCACGCCTTCAGCCTCCAGCATCTGCCGCTGGATCTCCTTGCCGCCAAAAGCCTGGTCGCAGCAAAGGGCGCCGTCCCGGTAAAGGACACGATGGCAGGGAAGCCCCTGAGGGGCATGCAGCATGGCGGCCCCCACAATCCGGGAGGCCCGGGGACTGCCTGCCAGAAGGGCCACGTGCCCATAGGTACACACCTGCCCGCGGGGGATGCGGCTGACAATTTCATACACCTGCTTGTTAAAATTCATGGGGGAAAGCCTCCTTACATGTACCAGAAGCAGCCGCTGTTGGTGGTCTGAAGCCAGGCGCCCCGGGGCACCTGGCGGCGCACGCAGGCTACGCACATATAATCAGGCATGGGGGACAAAAGGCCCATTACCGCCAAGGGCCAGCACACCCCCATAATTTTGCCCCAGGAGGCAGGGGCAAACAGGAACGCCAGCAAGGGTACAAGGCCCAGTATAGCAGGCAGAAGGCTCATCACCATAAAGCGCCGCCAGGAAATGGGCACATGGCACACGGCAAAAGCCGCCATTTTCTTGGGGATAAGCCCTACATAGACAGTGGAGCCTTTGGGATAGCACACCCCATGCAGGTATTCATGGACAGGGATAAGCAGCAGCCCCAGCAGGATGCCCAAAGGGATATACCCGGGTTCCATGGGAAAACGGCCCAGAAGCCAGGCCTTGAAAAACAACGCCCCAAAGCACAGCAGGAGGGGCAGAAGCCCATAGGGAAGGGTGGCGGCGGAAAACGGATCCGGGGTGCGCAGGGGCTTTGCCCCATAGGGCAGGGACTGCTCCGGGAAGGCTGCGTCCGCGTCTTTCATCCCCACCCATTTGATTTCCGGCATGGTAAAAACCCCCTTTTCTGCGGCAGACAGAAGAATAAATTCAGAATAGTATTTAAAGGCATAAACGTCCAGGCTGGACACCTTATGCCCTTGACAGGCTTTGCGGGCTGCGTGTATACTTTGTGGAAGGCTGCGGCCTGTTTTTTATGAGAATGGAAAGGAAGTGCGGCATGAGAAGGAAAGACCGGGAGATTACCGACACAGCACAGATAATGGAGATATGGAAAAAATGCCGCGTGTGCCGTCTTGCCATGGCGGACGGGCCGCGGCCCTATGTGGTGCCTATGAATTTCGGTGTGGAGGAAAAGGACGGGCAGTTTACCATTTACCTCCACTGCGCCCCGGAGGGCCGCAGGCTGTCCATTCTGGAAAGGCGGCCCGCTGTGTGCGTGGAGGCCGACTGCGAATACAGCCCTATTGAGAGCAACACCCCCTGCCGCTATAGCTGCACCTTTGCAAGCATTATCGGGGAGGGGAAGGCGGAAATTTTGCAGGCCCATGAGGAAAAAGCCCATGGCCTTTCAGTCATTATGGAGCACCAGGCAGGCAAAAGCTTTTCCTTCAGCCCGGCCCAGACCGGCATGGTGGCGGTTATCCGCATCCGGCTTCAACTGGTTACGGCCAAGCGCCGGGCATAGTTCAGGCGCCTATCGCCTATATTATATATATAGTATAGCATAGCTGCAATGGGCTTCGCCCCTTGCCTGCCGCTGGCGCGGCAGAAAAGCAACTGAAGCTGCTTTTGGCTAGTCTTTTATATCCTGCGGATATTATAGCACAGGAGGCGGGCTGCCGCAAGCTTTTTAGGGCGTGTTTAGATTTAAGATGGTATGTGGGCTTTTGGCGAATAAGGTGGCAGGAATCCGCCAAAAAGACGCTTGCAAACGCTTATGTGTACACGCCTTGGGGTGGGGCAAGGGGAGTTCTGACAAAAAGGTTACAAAATAGAAGCAAAAACGTCTTTTCCCTTGAAAATTCCAAACGGGTTTGCTATAATACCATACGACAGCGGCGGCTGGGACATACTGGCTGCCGGAATTCTCATATTTGTTTCAGAAATTAGGAGGAAACAACCATGAAAAAAGTTTTAGCACTGGTATTGGCTCTGGCCCTGCTGTGCACCTGCCTGGCCGCCTGCGGCGACGGCGGCAGTTCCAGCAGCAGCACCCCTGCCAGCAGCACCGCTTCCAAGGCTGAGGAGTCTTCCAAGGCTGACGAGTCTGCAAGCACTGCTTCCGGCGAGAAGATGAAGATTGGCATTCTGGCCCCTGCTGTTACCCATGGCTGGGTGGCTGGCGTGGCCTACTATGCCGAGGCCCGCTGCAAGGAGCTGAGCGATACAGTTGAGTACCGCCTGCTGACCAGCAGCAACGCTGAGGAAATGACCAACCAGATCGACGAGCTGAAAACCTGGGGCGTCCAGGCAGTTGTGGCGTTCCCCCAGTGGGAAGGCATGGAAGACCCCATTAAGAGCCTTATTGACGAGGGCATTCCGGTTGTAAACTTTGACATTGTCATTGACGTGGACGGCGTGTACCACGTGGCGGGCGACAACAAGGACATGGGCACCCAGAGCGCCCAGTATATTGTGGACAAGATTGGCACCACCGGCAAGGTTGTGGTGCTGGAGGTTCCCTCTTCCGGTTCTGTTTCCGAGCTGCGCAAGGCTGGCTTTGAGGAGAAGATGAAGGAGATCGCTCCCGACATGGAGCTGCTGACCTACTCCACCCAGTTCACCCGCGAGGACGGGCTGAAGGATTTTGCTGACATCCTCCAGGCCAACCCCCAGATTGACGCTGTGTTCTCCATGGACGACGAAACCTCCATTGGCGTGCTGCAGGCCATTGCTGAGGCAAAGCGTACCGATGTGAAGGTTGTCACCGGTGGCGGCGGGTGCCAGGAATACTTTGGCATGATGCCCGAGAACGAGGAAATCTGGATCCAGTCCGCTCTGTACAGCCCCAACATGGTTATGGACGCTGTGGATATGGCTGTGTCCCTCCTGAAGGGCGAGTCTGTTGACAAGGAAAAGATTATCCCCACTACTGTGGTAGACAGGGACAACTGCGCAGACTTCCTGGACGAGACTTCTCCCTACTAAAAGGGGCTGCCCGGAAAATATAGTTTGGTAAATGAAAGGCTATGGCGTACTCGTCATAGCCTTTTTCCAAAATGGAGCGAGGAGTACAAGCGTGGAAAATCTGAAGAAAGGAACGATACCGGGCACAAAAGAATGATGTTTTATCCTTTTTATGCCAGTTTGGTATCGCATGGCGATGACTATGACGCTGGAAATGCGCAATATTGTTAAATCCTTCGGAGCAAACGATGTGCTCAAGGATATCAGCTTTTCCATAGCAGGCGGGGAAATTTGCGCCCTGCTGGGGGAGAACGGCGCGGGCAAGTCTACCCTGATGAACATTCTGGGCGGCGTGCTTCCCGCTGACGCCGGCACCATACTGCTGGACGGGAAGGAGGTGCAGTTTTCCACTCCCGCAAAGTCTTTAGACGCGGGTATCGCTTTCATCCACCAGGAGCTGAACCTGGTAAATGACCTGGCTATTTATGAGAACATGTTTATTGGCAGGGAAATCAAGCGTAAAGGCGGCTTTCTGGACGCACCTGCCATGATAGAGAAGTGCCGGGAAGTTTTTGCGCGCATGGATGTGGATATTGATCCCGCCTTGATGGTGCGGGATCTGGACGCTTCCTACAAGCAGATTGTGGAGATTGCCCGGGCGCTTTTGATGAAAGCCTCTATTATCATTATGGACGAGCCTACCACCTCCCTGACAGAGCCGGAGATTGAGCGGGTGTTTGACATGATGCGCACCCTGCAGGGCCAGGGGGTGGCCATGGTGTTCATTTCCCACAAGCTGAAAGAGGTGCTGGCAGTGTGTACCCGGTATACGGTGCTGCGGGACGGGGCCATGGTGGCAGAAGGCCCGGTGGAGGGCGTTACGGTGGACGAGCTTGCCACCCACATGGTGGGGCATCAGGTGCGCACGGAATCCCTGCGCCAGGAGCGGGAGCTGGGGAAGGAAGTGCTGCGGGCAGAGGGGCTTAGCCAGGAGCGCTTCCATGACATAAGCTTTTCCCTGCGGGCCGGGGAGGTGCTGGGCTTTACAGGCCTTCTGGGCGACGGGCGCAGCGAGCTTTTCCAGGCTGTGTTTGGCAGCGGGGGAAGGGTTCGGGGCCAGCTTTACCTGGAGGGAGAGCCTGTGCAGGTGCACAGCACCCAGCAGGCCCTGGCCCTGGGAATTGGCTATGTGCCCCGGAACCGGAAGGAAAACGGCATTATCAAGGACATGGACATCCTGGAAAACGGCTCTATTGTCACCTGGCCCCGGAACGCCAGGCTTGGCGTGATAGACTGGGGGAAGGTGCGGGAAGGCTTTCAGAAGCAGGCGCAGGGGCTGCGCATTAAGATGGACAGCGAGAAGAACCCCATTGGCAGCCTGTCTGGCGGCAACCAGCAGAAGGTGGTGCTGGCAAAATGGCTGAACGCGGATCCCAAGGTGCTGATTTTTGACAATCCCACCCAGGGCGTGGACGTGGGGGCTAAGGAAGATATTTACGACACCATCCTGGCCCTGGCAAACCAGGGCGTGGCAGTGGTGGTGCTTTCCAGCGAAGCCCAGGAGATTATCCGCCTGTGCGACAGGGCCGTGGTGCTGTACCACGGCAGGGTGCAGGGGGAGCTTTCCGGGGAGGACATGACGGATCAGGAGATTATGCGCCTGGCTACAGGCGGAGAAATGAGAGAGAGGGTGGAGAGTGTTGGATAACGTGGAGAAAAACAAGGCTGGCCTGCTGGAACGGTTTAAGCAGGCATGGCGCCAGAACCCCCTGTTCAGCACAGGCATGGCGCTTATCGTGATGATCATTGTGCAGACCCTGGCGCTGACCATGAATTCCAATTTCGCGAGCTTTGGGGACTGGTTCCAGAACTGGCTGTTTAACTGGATTTCCCTCCTGCGCAACAATTCGGCTATCGGCATTATTGCCCTGGGCATGACCTTTGTGATTATTTCCGGGGGCATTGATTTGTCTGTTGGCTCGGTGTATGTGGCGGTGGGCGCTTTCACCATGATGCTGCTGGACACAGGCACAAACGGCTGGCTCCAGGGCATTGGCCTTACAGGCGTGCCTGCTATCCTCATCGCTTTGGTGCTTGCCATGCTGTTCGGCGGGATTTTGGGAGAGGGCAACGGCCTGCTGATTTCCTACGGCAGGATGCCCCCCTTTATCGCCACCCTGGGCGCCATGCAGATTCTGCGCAGCGTCACCCAGTATTTCATGAAGCTGCAAAGCCCCACCCTGCCTGACAGCTACAAGGGCATAGCCCGGCTGAGCATTGGCGGGCAGCAGTTGATGCCCATCCTCTACTGGGCCATTCTGGCGGGGGCTATGTATTTCATTTCCAGGCAGACCACCTTTGGGCGCTATGTGTTTGCCATTGGCTCTAACGAGCGCACCACCCAGTTGTCCGGCGTGAATGTGCGCAAGGTGAAGCGCCGGGTGTACGCCCTGACCGGCTTCCTGGTGGCCATTGCCGCCATTATCCAGACCTCCCGCATTGGTTCCATGGACTATGCCAGCGCAGGCTCCGGCTTTGAGATGGACGCCATTGCGGCGGTTATTGTGGGCGGCACCAGCATGTCCGGCGGCCGGGGCTCCATTGTGGGCACTGTGTTCGGCACCCTGATTGTGGCGGTGATGAATAACCTTTTGAACCTTATAGGCGTGGATCCCTATCTTAGCGCCGCCTTCAAGGGGGCTATCATCATCGGCGCGGTGCTCTTGCAGCGCAAGGATAAGGCGTGAGCCTCCGGCGGCTGGGGGCTTTGCCCCCGTTCCCCACCAGAGGGGTAAAGCCCCTCTGGACTTCCACGCTTCGCTTTCCGCGCAGGGACTCTGGCGCTATTGGTACCTGTGCGGCCCGCAGTTGCAGGCGGATGAATGAAATGTAATAGCATATGACGAGACTGTAATGGAAATCCCTCCTTTTATGTGGTATACTGTATGTAGAAACCATAAAAAGGGAGGGATTTTTGTGAAAAGGTTTTGGACGGTTTTCGTGTGTTTGCTGGCTTTGGTGCTGTTAGGAGGACAGACGGCCTGTGCCTCCGGGGGCACTGGCGGCAGGAATTTGCTCTGCCTGGACGAGGCGGTTCATGTTTCCCTGCAAAGCGGCAGGACTTTTGCGGAGATAGACGATCCGGCAGTTCTTTCCCACCTACGGGAGATGTTTTACGCGCCGGTATATGAAAAAGACCAGTCCAGCGAGGGCTGGGTGGGATGGAGTTATGCCCTGACATGGTATGACAAAAAAGGGGAGCCAGTGGAGGAGATCGTGGTGCAGGGCGAGGGGTATGTCAATTATGACGGATGGTTCCAGACCCTTTCAGGGGGAAGGCTTGACTTCCAGTATTTTGAAAAACTGCTGCTGCCCTTCCATGTGACAGAGGATTTGGGGGAACTTGTGAAAGCCATACGGGGCGAACGGCTCCTTGGGAAAGATTTCCTGGAGGAAAAGGAGCCGGATGCCTTTATGGTGGAAAAGGACGGCAGGCGGGCGGTGTTTACCGACCCGGAAGTCGTCAGGCAGTCCATAGAAATGTTTGACGGGGTGCGGGTGCGCAGGGCCTGGGCCGATGGCACCCAGGAGCCTGAGGGCTTTTACGTCCTTACCTGGGGCGACAAAACAAACGCGCCGGACATGCCTGTGTTTGAATGGGGAGGCTTTTGGTACAGGCCGGGGGATCATATTTTCCGGCAATATGGCTATGCCTGCACCTTGGAGCGGGGCAGCGTGGATACGGCCTATCTGGACAGGCTGCTGGCAGAGGGGGAATAGGAGAAAATTTCCGGAGAAACAGGCAATGTGCCCATTTTACGGTTGCAATTTCCTGCTTTAGAGGGTATAATCAATATATGGGTGAAAGCCTGCCTGTTTTTTCCTGTTCCACACCAGGGAAGCGGGCTAAAATAAATGCTATGGAGGAATTTCATATGAGTTTAGTTTCTGCCAAGGAAATGCTGCAAAAGGCAAAGGCCGGCAAGTATGCTGTGGGCCAGTTCAACATCAACAACCTGGAGTGGACAAAGGCTGTCCTGCTGACTGCCCAGGAGTGCAATTCCCCTGTGATTCTCGGCGTGTCTGAGGGCGCGGGCAAGTACATGTGCGGCTATAACACAGTTGTGGGCATGGTAAAGGGCATGATGGAAACTTTGGGCATCACAGTGCCTGTGGCCCTGCACCTGGATCATGGCTCCTACGAGGGGGCGCTCAAGTGCATTGAGGCCGGGTTCTCCTCCGTTATGTTTGACGGCTCCCACTATCCCATTGACGAGAACATTGAAAAGACCAAGGAAATCATCCGCATTGCCGGGGAGAAGGGCATTTCTGTGGAAGCTGAGGTTGGCTCTATCGGCGGCGAAGAGGACGGCGTTGTTGGCGGCGGCGAAGTGGCTGACCCTGACGAGTGCAAGATGATTGCCGACCTGGGCGTGGACATGCTGGCCGCAGGCATTGGCAACATCCATGGCGTATATCCTGAGAACTGGCAGGGCCTGAACTTTGACGTGCTGGCCCAGATTCAGGAAAAGACCGGCACCATGCCCCTGGTGCTCCATGGCGGCACAGGTATTCCCGAGGAAATGGTGAAGAAGGCCATCTCCCTGGGCGTTTCCAAGGTGAACGTGAACACCGAGTGCCAGCTCTCCTTTGCCGCGGCTACCCGCAAGTATATCGAAGAAGGCAAGGACAAGCAGGGCAAGGGCTTTGATCCCCGCAAGTTGCTGACTCCCGGCACCGAGGCCATCAAGGCCACTGTGAAGGAAAAGATGGAGCTGTTCGGTTCTGTCGGCAAGGCTTAAGGCAGTGTGGCAGGCGTTTAGCGCAGCAATGCGCTTGTGCAGTAATGCGCTTGTGCAGCGCCTGCTTGACGGGCTTTCATAAAATATAATACGCAAACGCCGCTTGCTGAAAGGCCAGCGGCGTTTATCCATATGGAAGGTGGGAAGGCCCATGGAAAGGGACGAGGTGCGCATACGGGCGGCAAAGCCGGAGGACGCGGAAAGGTTGCTGGCGATTTACGCGCCTTATGTGGAGAAAACAGCTGTCACCTTTGAATATGACGTGCCAAGCGCGGAGGAATTCCGGGGGCGGATAGTGAGCGTGCTGGCCCGGTTTCCCTATCTGGCGGCGGAAAAGGATGGGGAGGTTTTAGGCTATGCTTATGCCGGACCGTTCCACAGCCGGGCAGCTTATGGCTGGGGCGTGGAAACCTCTATCTATGTGGATCCGGCGAGAAAACGCATGGGGCTGGGGGGCAAGCTCCACAGGGCACTGGAAAACGTTTTGCGGGAACAGGGATTCCTCAACATGAATGCCTGCATTGCGGTGCCGGAAAAGGACGATGAATATTTAACCCGCAACAGCGTGGAGTTTCACAGGCATTTGGGTTACCGGATGGTGGGGGAGTTCAGCCAGGCTGGTTATAAATTTGGGCGGTGGTATAACATGGCGTGGATGGAAAAGCACATCGGCCCTCATGGCCCGGGGCCAAAGCCGCCGGTGGGCTTTGCGGAAGTGCGGGAGCGCGTGAAAGAAAAATATCATATTGGCTAAGGGGGAATACCCATGAAAATTGAAAAGCTGGAGCCGGCCTTTAAGGATTACCTGTGGGGCGGGGTAAAGCTGCGGGAGGTCTACGGAAAAAAGTGCGCGTATGAGAAGGTGGCGGAAAGCTGGGAGCTTTCCACCCACCCCGCTGGTCAGAGCACCATTTGCGGCGGCGAATTTGACGGGATGACGCTGGGGGCGTATCTGAAAAAGGCAGGCCCGGCGGCTTTGGGGGCAAACTGCGGGAAATTTGAGCAGTTCCCGGTGCTTATCAAATTTATCGACGCGAAAGAGCCGCTGTCCATTCAGGTGCATCCCAGCGATGCATATGCCCTGGAGGCGGAGGGTGAATACGGCAAGACGGAAATGTGGTATGTGATGGACTGCGAGCCAGGGGCTTCTTTATATTTTGGGGTGAACCGGGAGGTGAGCCGGGAGGAATTTGCCCAGAGGATTGAGGACAACACCCTGCTGGAAGTGCTGAACAAGGTGGACGTACACCCGGGAGACGTGTTTTTTATTGAATCCGGCACCATCCACGCCATTGGCGGGGGTATCCTGATTTGCGAAATCCAGCAGAACTCGAACTGCACCTACCGGGTGTATGATTACGGGCGCTTGGGCGCTGACGGCAAGCCCCGGGAGCTGCATGTGGAAAAGGCCTTGGCGGTGTCAAAGCTTACTCCCTCGGATACGCGGGACAAGCAGGGAGAAGAGGAAGCTGTTCCAGGCGGCTGGATGAAGAGCCTTGCCTCCTGCACGTACTTCACTACCCGCCGCTGCCGGGTGGAGGGGGAGGTTCTCCTGCCTTTAGACGGCGGCAGCTTTGCTTCCCTGGTGGTGACGGAAGGGAAGGGCAGTGCTTCCTGCCGGGAAAATACGGTGGGCTTTGTCCCTGGAGACAGCCTGTTCGTGCCTGCAAACGCAGGGGAAGTCCGGGTGAAGGGAACCTGCACGCTGGTGGTCACCACAGTGGGGGCCTGAGCAAGCCTTCCTTTTGTACAAATCTGTGTATTTATTTACAAGATGCAGGCGGGTGAACCCGTCGCTCCTAGTGGGGTTGCGTAGGTCTATGATTGAAATTTTATAACCATAGCGGTTCTTTGCAATATTTGAATGGTTATGAAAAATATTATCATTTGTGTCCGTCGAGACAAATGACATTCCAGAGGTCAGAGCGTATTCGATGCACGGATAGAGCCAATGCGCAGTCTTGCCCACGCCTGCTGCCCCAATCATCATGGCGTGGACATCGCTCGTGTCCACCAGCGCAGCCGTGCCTGTCTTCTGTTGTTCTATGTCCTTCTGAATAATCTTGGCTTCGGCAGGCTCCCGGTGGAATCCGGGAATCTGCTTCATAAAGTTTTCGCAGGCTTGATCGATCACGTTGTTTGTAAAGTTCAACACCTTGTCATGCCTCCTTTCAAATTTTCTCTGGGAAATGCGAGAAGGCTCACAAGTTTTTTCCTGTGAGCCTTCTCAAAAATTTCTTCAGTTTTTTCGTCGCTGTGCTTTTTTGTACCACGCCGGTTCAAGTCCTAAAAATCGGAGTGGCATCTTTTTTGTCGGTCATTTATGTGAGGTGGATATAAAAAAAGATATTTTTGCCAAATCGGCGTATATATCTGAACTCTCTCAAATATATCCTGAGAAAAATCCACTTCTTAACCGTAAAATACACGGTGCCATATGGGATAATTTATTCTCTTAGTCCCGGCACGGCCATATAAATGTTTATTGAGAAGTGCGGGAAAAGTTTGAAAATCAGCACGCCTGCTTCAATGAATTTATCTACCATCTGGCACACCTGGGAGATGTCGGTAGCGCCGTCCTCATTGGTGGGCAGACGCATCAGTCCGAAGCCCAGCTTGAAGGTGTCTTTTCCCAAATATTCTGACATGATAGTTTCTCCTGTTCTGTCATTTGTATTCTTCTGGTACGTTTGTATTGCGCAGATATTCCTTGAAAAAGTAGAGCCTTGTGTTTCCCTGCTGGGCGTAGCTGCGCTTACCCATACCCACATCATCCTCATCGAAGATGGGCAGCTCCCCTGCCAAGGCCACTTCACCCACATCCCGCATACGATACAGGATATCTGGGGACATGGTGACCTGTTTGTACAAAGGCATGGGGTGGCCGCCGATAATACGGTCAAACTCGTCAATATGAGCAATTACGTTGTTTATGCCCCACAGCTCCATTTCCAGCGAAACGATGGTGGGCGGATTGGTGGGGTTATTGGCAGGGCCGATGTGTTCGCCGATACTATCCCCTCCGTAACAGACCCGGGCCAGATCATCTACAAAAACCATATGCCCCTTGCTGTGGATAGGGCAGTGGTAAGCCGTTACGGTGCGCCTGCCCAGCTCAAAGCGGTGGCCGTCGCCGATGGGGTGGAGTGCGGGCATTTTCTCCCAGGCCAGTATCTTTTTCTGCTGGATGAAACAGTTGTTGGTTCCGTCACCTTCATCAATGAAACTGTTATAAAAATCCAGGAAACCCTGTATAAATTCACCCGTGATCCCGCGAATGGTTTCCAATTCCCGCTCCGGGGCAAAACCTCATCAAACTGGCAGATGCCGCCAATGTGGTCGCCGTGTTCGTGGGTGAGGGCCACGGTGATGGGCAGGTCTGTCAGCTCCTCGCCTATAGTGCGGATGTTGCAATTGCCGATGCCGGTGTCCAGCAGCAGCGCCCGCTCTGTTCCCACAATGAGCAACGGGGCCTGCATCCCCATGCAGTTGATGGAGTACACGCCATAGCCCAGTTCTGTTACCGTTGGTTTGGTTGTCAGTTTCATAGTCATCTCCTGGTGGGGAAGGAAGAACCAGCCTCAAACTTTGCTGCCACATCCTCTTTCAAATGCTGCCGGATGGGCAGGTGCTGGGGGCAGGCTTTCTCGCACTGGCCGCAGCCAATGCAGTCGCCGGCTTTGCCATGCTTGAGGGAGATGTTGTTGTAATACACGGCCTGGCTGGAAAAGCTGCCCGCAGTGCGGAACACACTGTTGAACAGCGCAAAATATTGGGGGATAGCGATGTCCTTGGGGCAGTCGTGGGTGCAGTAGGCACAGCCCGTACACTGGATGGGCGTGTTCTTCTCGATAATCTTGGTGACTTGGTCGATGATCGTCTGCTCCTCGGCGGTGATTGACTCAAAGTTTGCAAAGGTAGCGGTGTTGTCCTCTACCTGCTCCATGCTGTTCATGCCGGAGAGCACCCGGGTCACGCCCTCCTGGCTGGCGGCAAAGCGCAGCGCCCAGGATGCGTTAGAAGCGTTAAGCCGCTTGGATTTCAGCAGGGCCTCGGCCTCCTCCGGCAGATTCACCAGCGTGCCGCCCTTGCATGGCTCCATCACGGTGACGGGCTTGCCGTACTTCTTGGCGATCTCCAGGCACCTGCGGGCCTGCACGTTAGGCTGCTCCCAGTCCACATAGTTCACCTGCAGCTGGAGAAAGTCCAGGCCCTCGCCGTACTGGGACAAAATTTCATCCAGCAGCTCGGGCATATCGTGGAAGGACATACCCACCTGCCGGATTTTCCCCTCCGCCTTTTTCTTCGCCACAAAGCCGAAAGCGTCGTATTTTTTGCACTTTTCATAGACGTTGGTGCCCATGTTGTGCAGGAGATAGTAATCGAAATACTCCACACCACAGTGTTCCATCTGCTCGTTGAAGATGCGCTCCAAATCCTCGTAATCCTTGAAATCCCGCAGGGGGAGCTTCGTCACCAGATGGAAGCTGTCCCGGGGGGGGCGCTCCACCAGGGCCTTACGCACGGCTTCCTCGGCGTGGTAGCCGTGGTAGGTGTAGGCGGTGTCGAAATAGGTAAAGCCCTTGGCAAGGAAAGCGTCAAACAGCGAATGGATCTTGTCGTAATCAAAAGAGTCCGGCTTATCCGCTTCCAGTACAGGTGTAGCTTTGCGAAAAAACCGCAAAAAAATTTCAAATTATCTGCAAAAAAAGAAGAGCGCTTAAATGGTAAAATAAACCGTTTAAGCGCTCTTACTTTTTAGAAATCAGCTTGGCTTTTTCCTGCGGTTTCCGTGTTCCTCAAGGATAAGATTTTCCCCTGTCCGGGGCTGCTGGTTCGGTATGTATTCCAGCAGCTCAGGCAGGGTGCAGCCCAAAGCCTCACAGATTTTGTCCAGGTGTTCGAAGCTTACCCGCTCGGCTACTTCTTGATATAAATCGCTGATAGTACCGGGCCGGATGCCTGTTTCCCTGGACAATTTGGCTTGTGTCCACCGGCGTTCGCCGAGGATTCTGGATAGATGAATTTTAATCATCTTTCATGCCCCTTTATTGGGCATTTTACCAGAAAGAGTATAATTTGTCCGCACTTTGTAAGGTTGTGACAAATATCGTAAGAACCTTACAATATCTGTTAGAAGTTACGGATAATCACTTCCGCATACTGCTTTTTATTTTCCCCGCTGCCAGACAGGTTTTCCTTGCGCTCTACCCTCTCGATGGTATAGCCTTTATACAATTCCCGCACCTGGGGGCAGTCATTGTAAGAGAGGATAAAACGGCCCTTAAGAGGCTCCAGGGCGGCTCTTAAACGCTGGTGGTCATCCGGGATAAAGGGGCTGTCATAGTACCCCTCAGCGCCAATATAGGGCGGGTCAAGGTAGAACAGCGCACCCTTGCGGTCATACACCCGGATAAGGTCTGCGAAGTCCTTGTGCTCTATGTTTACACCCTGTAGGCGCTTGAATGCTTGGGACAAGCGGGGGATTACATTGGAGACATTCTTCCTGTCCGTTGCATAGTCCTCGCCAGCCTTGCCAAAGCTGATTTTTACCCGGTACAAAAACCGGGCGGCCCGCTGGATGTCTGTAAGCCCCCGCATATTGGCCTGGGCCACATAGTCAAAGAACTGCTCCCGCGAGGAAAGCAGCCAGTCAAATTCCCGCTGCAGCTCCCCACAGTGGTACTTTACACAACGAAACAGGTTCACCAGATCACCGTTGATATCGTTATAGACCTCCAGCTGGCCCGCCTGTTTTTCCTTGGCGAAAAGCACCCAGGCCGCGCCGCCGAATACCTCAATATACCGCTCCACCTTGTCCGTGGGGAAGCGCTCCAAAATGGCCTTGCGCAGGATACGCTTGCCGCCAATCCAACCCATAAAGCTGTCCATATCATAGTCCATCCCTTCATAAAAATTAAGGGGCAGAATCCTCGGACGGACTACCAAAGGGCAGCAGGCTATTTCAGCTTTTCCACGATCCGCTTGGCAAGCACAGCGGCCTTGCAGTCGCTATGAGTCAGGCCCAGCTTACCGCCGCCCACGCCGGAGATAATACCTTTCTCCACCAGCTCCCGGATATCGTCCCGCCAATAGCTGGGCACCTCATCAATGGTGTTGTAGGTGGGGTTGATCTCATCGTACATCTTCTTAAATTCCTTGCCAGTCATGATGCTTTCCTCCTTTGCCGCCGGGTCTTTGGCCGAGGCAATTTTGTTGATGTAATCCAGGCACACCCAGCCCTCGCCGCAGTAGCCCCAGTTGCCGTCCTCTTTGGTAATGGTGAGCACCGTACCGTCCTCGAAAGCTTTAATTACCGAGCCGCTTACCGGGGCCGTGCGGCAGTTAAGACCGTCATCGGCGTTTACCTGGCCTTGGTACGGCTTAAAGGGGCCAGCGGGAGCGCCGCTCAATTTCTGGTTTACCTCTTTGGCAATCTGCCCCAGCCGGTTGTAGATATAATCGCCGGGGCAGGACTTGTTTTCAAACCAACGGTGGGCGGTCATGTTCTGGAGGTTCACTTGGCCCACCAGCCCCTTGTCGGCCTGCCACAGCAGCCGCTTAATCGTGTTGCGCTTGCAGATATCCGCGCACAGCTCAATAAGGGACTTCCAGACATTGGCGTTGATGGCGTAAGGGTAAATAGCATCGCTTGCGCACTCAATGGTAATGGCCCGGTTGTCATTTGCCGCGCTGGAGGAACACCAGGAGCGGTCGCTTTCGTCCACAATGGTACAAATGCGGCCATCGTAGCCTATGCCATAGTTACAGCTGGCCCCTTTAGATGTACGGCTGAACTCGCTGCACAGGGCCTCCACGCCCATCTGGCCCACCACACAATGGATGGTGATGGTGTCGATTTTGTGGTTCCGGGGGCTGTTGCAGTTGGGGCTTATTTGCCGCATACAGCTTAAAGCGCTGTTACTCATCCCGCGCCCCTTTCTCCGGCTCGAAAATTTCACCGGGCAGTAGGATTGTGTCCCTGGAGGCCCGTACCTTCTCGATAAGCTCATGGATGGGCGCGGCCCCTGCGGACAAAATAAGGCCCGTTATGATATAGGCCACGGCGGGCAGTTGGGCTGTGTAGCCAAACATGGCGAACACGTCCAGCCTAAAGAGGAACGCGAACAGGACGCCCAGCAGGGCGGCCCATACCGGGGCTTTTACATACCCCATAACCTTTTCGCCCACGATGTCCTTTACCCTGTCTACCAGGAACTGCACCAGGATAGCGAACACCAGCATAATGGCCACGGCCTTGGAAGTTTCCAGCATGAAATATCTCTCCTTTGTAAATGAATTTTTTGCACCGTTTACAGGCCCTTTATAAGGGCCGAAAGCTGCCCATTTTGACCGCCCCCTTTTCTGTACATATGAAAAAAGGCCGGGGAAAACAGTAAATCGCTTTGCGATTAACTGTCACCCCAGCTTTTCCTCTCTAAATTTTCACACCCACCAGCCTTGCAATGTGCCGCAGGTCATCCACCGGCGCATTGTAAAAAGCCTCATTCCAGAGCCAGTGTTCCTCATTGTCAGGCCGCTTATAGCGCCCACAAACAGGGTCGGCCCATACCTTTTCCCACTGCCCCGCTGCCCTGCCTTTACGGGCCTCCTGCGGCCCCAGGCGGGCTAGGATAAGCGTCACCAGAGTACCCCGTATCTTGCCCAGCCCGTCATCGTCCTGGACAAAATAGTCTTTCGTGTTCTGGCTGGCGGCGGCGCACAGCTTCCTGTTTTTCCAAAAGAGAAAGCCCTCCCGGCAGTCTAAAGCTGTGCCGTAGGGCAGATTGACCGGGCCGCTTAAACCCTGGAACCGGGCACGGCGGCGGGCTATATATCTTTTATATGCCATCCTCCTGGGCCTCCTCCCAGCCATATACTCCCGGCTCCCACACATTATTGTCCGCTGTAGAAATCCAGCGCTTTTCCTTATGGCTTACCTTGGCCCCCAGAGGGTATGCGTCCTGCGCCCCTATGGGCTGGCTCCAGGCGGGCCACTCCTCTGCCGGGTCGGATATCGCCACCCAAAGGCTGGGGGCCGCATCCGGCGTCCAGCCCTCTTGTGAAGTATGGGCTTGCAGGCATTTGTACAGCCTGCCGCCGTGCTGGCGTATCTGCCCTACAGCATAGCTTACCGGGCAGGCCCAGGGGGCGAAAAGCTCGGTATGCTCGGCAGCGGTCGCGGGGTCTATCTGCCCGCCCTCGGCCAGTGTGACAAACATAATGCCGCCCGTTTCGCTGGCCTTGTACAGCTCCCCGCCGCCATCCACCTGCTCCAGCATGATGGCGGGCACACCCGGCAGCTCCTCCCGGCCCAGCAGGCCGTATACTTTGCCCTCCCAGGCAATGCCCGTGGCCTCGTTTTCCGGGCACAAAACAAGGCACCCATTGCGGGTCTTATAGCTCATGCCTCATCCCCTTCCTGCGGCGGGGCCGGGGGCGGCTGCTGGGGCTGTTCCGGGGCCTGGGCCTGCTGCAGGGCGTTAGCCAGGGCATTGTAGCCGCCAAAGTCGCTTTTTTTGCTTTTGCCCAGGGAGGGGTCTACAAAGCCAAAGAATTGATAGGCCCGGTCGTGGAAATCCACCTCAGCCTCGTTGTAATAGTCCAGCCATTCCTCCATAAACAGGCAGTCGTAGTAGGTTTTTACGGCGGGACTGGAAATGGTATAGCCGTTGATGGTACAGAACCGGGCGATCATGCTAAAGTTAAGGTTTTGCTGTTCCTCCATAGCGGTCAGCATTTCCTCCACCTTATGGACGATATCCGGCGGGAAGGTTTCCAGCTTGCACTTAGCGGGGCCGTCACTTGTGAAAAACGGGATCACCTCCGGGGCCGTGGCCGCTGGTGCTGCAGGCTGTGCAGGTTGCGCCGTCTCTTTCACGGTGGAAATAATGACGGGCACGATCTGCATCACCACCTGGGCGGCTACCGCAGCCGCAAACTGCGCCATCTGCTCCATGGTGAAGGGCTGCGCTGCACCCGGCATACTGTAGGTGCCGGTCTTGCGGAGAGTGGGCAGCACTTCATGGGTCACCCAGCGGGTGAACTTCTTGGCCTCTGGCTTGTCCGACCGCAGGATGACTTTGTACAGCCCGGACTCGTTGATGATGGTCATTTTCTGGCCCCCGCCAAGGGTGTCCATCAGATGGACACCCTTTTCATCATCATCCAGCCGCCGTGCTGCGTTGCGGTTGTTCTGGATATCCAGAACTCGGCACACATCTGCCAGCACCCACCACGGCTCGTTGTCTTTCATGATCGTGCGTACCTCGTTGCCCTCGTAGTTGAATACCTGTATTGCGTTCATTTGTCATGCTCCTTTCTTAACTATGAAAATATCTTCAACTTTACAGTGAAGTGCCTTAGCGATCTCCCTGGCCCGCAAGGGGTGGACGCTGCTGGTCTCGCCGCTTTCAATGCGGTTAATAGCTTGGCCCCCAAGCCCAGCCGTCCTTGAAAGGCTATGCTGCGAAAGCCCTGCATCCAGCCGCCGCGTGCGTATCTCGGAAACTTTTGGGACTAAGTACATTATTCTAACCTCCTTGCATATTGTCCGTTTGGGATGTTTTTATATTATAATACACGTTCCGTTCGGACAAGTCAAGCCCTTTTTCAAATTTTCCTTGTCCATCTGGACAGTTTTTGATATACTTACAGAATAGGAGGCGGTTGCCACATGAATATAGCAGCACAAATAAAGAATTTGCGGCTAAGTAAAGGTATCACGCAAAAAGAACTGGCTGAGCAAACTGGTATTGCATTACAATCAATAATTAACTATGAGAATGGCCGCAGAGAGCCCAATTCTAAGGCCATGGCGGCACTAGAACGATATTTTGGCGTGAGCGGCGAATTTCTCCGGGGTGGCGTGGATCGGGATGACTTTATGGAGAATATCCCCATAATACACGCCGAGTTGGATAGGGTGATAGCCCGAATGGGGCAATTTAAGGATGCCTATACCGTAAGCAACCAGGATGAGCAAGCCCTGGCGGCCAGCGTGTTATCCCAGGCCCTTGAGCTTATTACAAAAAATCTCCTGCAGCAAAATAGGCCGGTCAACATGGCATATCAGGAAATCACAGG
>NZ_QWLE01000313.1:0-580 GCF_009917365.1 Neglectibacter sp. X4
CCCGTTCAGGTAAAGCTGGAGGAGATCATGGAAGATATCCATACAGCTAACAGCGGGCTGGGGGCAGTGGAAAAAATTGTCACCCCTATCATGGATGAGTATTATGAGAAAGGGGTACTGACTCCTGAGGAATGCGCCAAAAAAATGCAGGACAAAGCGTGGATATATTTAAACGAATAATTTATATAAAACAGATACTGGCGGTGAAATATATGAAACATAGACATTTAATATCCTTGATTTTGACAATTCTTTTCCTGGCGGCTGCCGTCCCAGGTTGCGGCCCTGCAGAAACTGATGAAAAACCGGAAAGCAGCGCACCCAGTTCAGTGGAAAGCAAAGCGCAATCTGCTCCTGCGCCCAGTCCTACCCCGGAACCCACCCCCTATGTGGATCCGGAAGGACTTACAGGACAGCTTACTCTCCTGCACTTTACCAGCACCGGCACTTCGGAGCAATTGGATGCCATGGCGGAAGAGTTCATGGAAATTCACCCTGGCGTCACAATAAAGACGGAATATGGCGTGGACAGCGATACGCTTACCGCAGAAAACGGGGATGAACTCCGTGCGGTATATGA
>NZ_QWLE01000314.1:0-578 GCF_009917365.1 Neglectibacter sp. X4
TACATGGTGTATTGCGGGTGTTTCACAGATGGATCAAAAGATTATTGCTAGAGTGGTTACAAAAAAGCCTGATTCGGTATGGAACTGTAGAGAAGTAAGACCATCGCTGGAAGATGTGTATCTCTATTATTTTGGAGGATTTTGAGAGTGGGGAATCTGATAAAATTTGAATGGAAAAAACTCTTCCAATGGAGATTTCTTTTTATTTTTCTACCACTGATTTTTATTTTAAATGGAATATTAGTTTTAGAACAGATTACAGGTGACTTTGAAAAAAAAGAAACTTTCCAGGAAGATAGTTGGACAGAAAATAGAAGTGAAAATAAAAATGAGTCTTATGAAGCATTTCTCTTAAGCATTGAATTGCAAGCAGAAGATATGCAGAATACTGCTATTTTTAATACAAGTTACTTCAATAGAAAAAACTTGGAAAAAACTAAAAACGCATATAGTCGGCTTCACGGAATTGAGTTGGAACCTGATTATCCGACAGGATTACGTTATGTGACGGATTATCGTATGACAGATTGTCTTCTTCTCTTTTCTGTTTTAGCACTGTTGATTCAGCTTATGCTACA
>NZ_QWLE01000315.1:0-575 GCF_009917365.1 Neglectibacter sp. X4
CCTTTATTGGAATCAGATGGAGGCATTAGGAAGACTCGGCTTTGAATTTGCCGCCAGAGCAGGGCAGAGGCTGAATGTCATCAAGTCAAGATTGAAACATGGAGAGTGGGAAGACTGGGCAGAGAATAATTTATGCTTTTCTACAAGAAAGGCAAATAGAATGATGAAACTGGCGGAAAAAATGACTGATGAAGACAGCTTTTTCTGCAAAAACGACAAGTTGTCGGATATTGGAATTTCAAAGGTTTGGGAACTCTTAGCAGCGCCGGAAGAGGTGGCAGAAAAGGTCATGGAAAACCCCGAAATGCCAGACATGAGCGTACGAGAATTAAAGGACGAAATTAAGCGCATCAAAGAGGAAAAGAAGAAAATAGAGGAAGAGCTGGTAATTTGCGAAGACACATGGCAAACGGACAGAACTGTTTTAGAAATGGAGATTGAAACGCTAAAGGGAGAACTCAGAAACCGGTCAGAAATGAATCCTGCTATCCTTGCTGAAAAAGAGAAAGAACTGCAGAACATGCAGGACAAGCTGGACAAGGAAAAAGAAAAGTCCAAGAAGCTGAAAGAATCCA
>NZ_QWLE01000316.1:0-574 GCF_009917365.1 Neglectibacter sp. X4
CCGCATTCATCAGAGTCGGGGAGTTTGGTAAAAAGCGCAAATCCGTCATCAGTTCGAAGAACTGATCGCTGAGCGCCTTCGTATCTGTCGTGTTATCGTATTTTGCATCTGCTGCAGCGATGGTATCTGAAACTCTGCGAAACATACCTTCTACTGTTTCCGTCAGGTTACCTTCTCCATCTTTGCCCAGATATCGTTTTTCCAGTACTGTTAAAGCATTCTTGCTGATTTCTGAAATTGCCATATTTTCCTCCGCTATACACTTTATATATTGTCACAGAGATAATTATATCACTATATGTAGTGTATAGCAACAAGTTCTTCCAACAAATTCACGATAGCTTTATAAGAAGACTGCGCACGCCGCAATTTATCCTATTTCTTAAAAGACTAGCAGCGGAACGAAAGAAATCCTAAAATAGGTCAATTTCCCCTATTTTTTGTAGGTCAATTTGCCATAATAGTTCTAGAAAGGAGGCGTGACAGTGAATAGACTCAAAGAACTTCGAAAGAAAAAAGGTCTTACTCAGGTCAAAGTGCAAATCGAAACCGGTATAGACCAGGCTGACTATTC
>NZ_QWLE01000317.1:0-570 GCF_009917365.1 Neglectibacter sp. X4
AGAACATATTGCGCACTGCAGCCAGCTTCGTGATTATCTCATAGACAGAATTACCAGGGAGATTCCTGATACCTTTGTCAACGGTACTATGGAGCATAGACACCCGGGTAATGCCAATATTACTTTCAAGTACATTGAAGGGGAGTCCATTTTACTTCTGCTGGACTATAAGGGAGTTTCCGTTTCCACCGGCTCAGCATGTTCCTCCAAGTCACTGGAGCCGTCTCACGTGCTGACTGCGCTGGGAGTTCCGGTAGAAATGGTGCACGGTACGGTGCGTTTTACCGTAGGAGACTTTACAACAAAAGAAGACATTGATTATACAGTAGAATCATTGAACGAAATCGTAGAAAAATTGAGAGCGCTGTCTCCTGTAAACAGCGAGAAAGGTTGGTAATCACATGGGCTTATATAACGATACAGTCATGGATCATTTCATGAATCCGAGAAACGTAGGGGAACTGGAAAATCCTGATGGAACAGGCACTTACGGAAGTCCTGTCTGCGGCGACATGATGCAGATTCAAATCAAAGTAGAAAACGATGTAATCACAGACGCAAAATTCAAAA
>NZ_QWLE01000318.1:0-290 GCF_009917365.1 Neglectibacter sp. X4
TGCCGGAAGAAGAACTTTGATGGAGGCAGGAATGGAAAAGAAAAAATTTGAAGCGATGCTGATACTCCTTGTTCCACAGGTGGTCGGCTTGATTGCAGAAAAGTATTGCTGCAGCGAGGTAACTGCTTCAGAGGAATTCTACAGTTCCAAAGTCTATTCTTTTTTGGAACAGGAGGATACTAAGCTGTGGCATTTTAGCCCACTGACCATATTCAATATGTTTGACGAAGAAAAACAAAGGGGAACGTTTACGTTTCCGGAGGAGGCATGACGATGAGCAGAGAAGGAGA
>NZ_QWLE01000319.1:0-270 GCF_009917365.1 Neglectibacter sp. X4
TGATTTACTGCACGGAGCAGTATAAGTCGGCAAAAAATCTGACCGGCGCGCAGGTGGCCGAGTTATTCAGCCGATACAAGGTCTGGAATTACATCTATTCCTGCTTTGAGGCGCTGCACACCACAGGAGAAAATTATATTATCAGAGACATCGATTTGTACATTGAAGAGAGAAAGGCGGCAACGGTATCATAACGGATTGCCGCCGTTTTTTATTTGCAGTGCGCTGCTGGCAAAGTGCTGCATTGCTCCACGTTTCGCCCTAAGCCCC
>NZ_QWLE01000320.1:0-266 GCF_009917365.1 Neglectibacter sp. X4
ATCTTTCCGATGAAGAAATGGAAAAGAAAGTGGATCAAATGCTGGAGATGGTTGGTATTCCTGCCAGCAGAAAGAGAGAGTATCCGCATCAGTTTTCCGGTGGTATGAAGCAGCGTGTAGTAATCGCAATCGCCCTGTCTTTGGAACCGGAGCTGCTTATTGCCGATGAGCCAACTACTGCCCTTGATGTTACCATTCAGGCGCAGGTGCTGCATATGATGCGTCAACTGAAGAAAAACCTGGGAACTTCCATTCTCATCACCCAC
>NZ_QWLE01000321.1:0-292 GCF_009917365.1 Neglectibacter sp. X4
ATCTTGGTATCGTATCTCAAAACTGCGACAAGGTTGCAGTGATGTATGCGGGAACTATCGTAGAGTCGGGAACGGCAGAGGAAATTTTCCTGAGCGAGTCACACCATCCGTACACCGTTGGACTTTTCGGTTCCATCCCTGATATGAAAAAACAGACGAAGCGACTTTCACCGATTGATGGTCTGATGCCTGATCCGATGGAACTGCCGACAGGCTGTGTATTTCATCCGAGATGCCCAAAGTGCATGGAAAAGTGTAGAACTGAAGTGCCAAAGGCAGTAAATGTGGATGG
>NZ_QWLE01000322.1:0-567 GCF_009917365.1 Neglectibacter sp. X4
AAAAGCACTGGCGTTTTTACCTTTTGGCTTCGCATGGTTTTTAGTACTGAAATGCCATCAAGTCCGGGCAGCATGATGTCCAAAATGACTGCGTCGTATTCGGTTCCTGCCATATAGTCGAAAGCATCTTTTCCGTCATGGCAAAAATCCACCGCATAACCCTCTGCCTTCAGGTGTTTGGCGACCGTCTGGCAAAGTCTTTTCTCATCTTCTACAATAAGTAATTTCATAATAGTTTTCTCCAAATCAGTTACACTAGAATTACACTTTTATTATATTTTATCTGTGAAAAAATACAAGTTTTTTTCAAGAATCCAAAAAAGAACCAAAAAATCTTGAATTCGTGATAAAATTGCAGGTGTAAAAATCTTGAATTCGTGAAATAAAGGAGATGAGGACATGAAAAGGAAGCTATATAACAAGATTTTAGAGTGGAAAGAAACTGATAAAGGACAGACTGCTTTGCTAATTGATGGCGCACGCCGCGTTGGCAAAAGTTATATTGCAGAGGCATTTGCTAAGGCAGAATACAAAAGCTATATTTTGATTGACTTTAACCACGTCAGC
>NZ_QWLE01000323.1:0-566 GCF_009917365.1 Neglectibacter sp. X4
AAAAACAGAAAGAAGTAATAGGTTTATCACTCTGCCAGCGGATTTAGCAGAAAAACTTTATCGTTATCTGAAGAAAAAACGTAGGCTGGATTCTTCAAAACGAGTTTTTACTATGTCTAAAAGCTTTTTGCACTCGGAAATGAATCGGGGATCTATGAATGCAAGTGTTAAAAGAATTCGAATCCATGACTTGCGGCATTCTCATGTATCCTTACTGATATCTTTGGGTTTTACGCCAGTCGATATTGCAGGTAGACTCGGACATGAAAGTATCAGCATTACACTACATTACGCACATATGTTTCCTACACGGCAATTAGAGATGGCGCAGCGTCTGAATATGGAAATTACGAGAAGTGAAAATTGAACATAAATAGTATCAAAAGTACTAATCTAGTACTAAAAAAGAAGGTCGCAATTTACGACCTTCTTTTGAAATTTAGCGATTTTTGTAGAATCTCTCGAAAAAGACGCTTATCAAACAGCGAATTTATATTTATCCATGAATTTGTGTATATAGTCAAAATATGTAGAATGCTTACATGAACTTGTTTTACTTCGCTTTA
>NZ_QWLE01000324.1:0-566 GCF_009917365.1 Neglectibacter sp. X4
TTTAGAAATTGAGTAAATCCTTTCTTTTTATTCACTTCACTAATTGGCATCCTTCCTTCGAAACAATACTCACACGCCATGTTACAATTATAGCTTGGTATTAAAGTAAGTGTGGCCTTCCTACTAGATTGATTTTCGTTAAGTTTATATTTTTTCAAAAAATTATTCACCATAGAATCTGTATTTTTCGAAAAGGTGTTAATAACATTACTAACGCTATCGGTGTCAAAAAAATTAATACCGGGTTTGACATAATTTACAACTATAATTTTGCTTTCAAAGAAAAATGCATCTTCATACTGATTAATATACAGTGGCTTCATCTATATACCCTTCCCTAAATAATCCGATTAACGTATTTTCTATAGTTTTTCCTACATTATAGCAATAAACTTCATCAATCTTGCCATTACTACATAAATTGCTAACTGGACAGCCTCCACTACAAAATGCAATATATTTGCATTTCAAACATTTTTGCGGAAACTTGTAGTTTTCCCACTCTTTCCAGTTATCATATTTCTCTTCAGCTGAAAAAAAGGATCCAACTGCAAACTTTTTCATTC
>NZ_QWLE01000034.1:0-31402 GCF_009917365.1 Neglectibacter sp. X4
TTTTTCCCATTTGTCAAGCCTTTTTTATGCTTTTTTCTTATTTTGCTCTTTTATACCTTTAACTTAATGACATTGGTATACTAGTGGCATAATCCATTTGGGAGGTGCCCTGTATGACATTCTTTGACACACATGAAAAAAGGGTTACGAAAATCGCCGCCATCCTTTCCAAGATATTGGAAATCGCCTACTTTGCCGCCATGATATGCGTAGTGGTAATGCTGGTGCTGGTGCTGGTGGACCCCGCGCTGCCGGGCCGGCTTGGGCCTTTGGAGGAGCTTTCCTCCCGGGGCTTCTCCATTATCATTGCCGACAGCCAGGGGAAACTGTTGCCCGGCGCGCTGCCTGTGTTCTTTATCGAAGCGGCCCTGTCATTAGGCCTGATGTCTATGGTGTTCCGCAATGTAAACCTCATTTTGCGCACCTCCCAGGGGCAGACCAAGTTTTCAAAAGGGGCCACGCCCTTCCAGAAGGACAATGTGCGGATGCTGCGGGAAATCGGCCTGTTCTTTATAGGGATCACAGTGGTGCAGATAGCGCTTTGCGGCATAGCCGTCCTGGTGCTGGGGCCGGAAAACGCGGAGGTCAGCGCGGGGGCCAGCGATCTCATCACAGGCATCCTCATGCTGTGCCTGTCAGAGTGCTTTGCAGCGGGGGCCAGGATGCAGCAGGACGTGGACGGCCTGGTGTAAAGGAGGGCGTATGGGGAAAATCGTGCTGAGCCTGGACAGACTGATGGCAGAGCGAAAGGTGTCGCTGAACCAGTTGGCAGAGCAGGTGGGCATCACCAACGTAAACCTGTCGAAAATCAAGAACAACCACGTCACCGCCCTGCGGTTCTCCACCCTGGCAGCCCTGTGCGAGGCGCTGGACTGCCAGCCGGGGGATATCCTCTCCTACAGCCAGGAGGAGTAAAGGAATATAGGTAACGCGGTTCAAAAGCGCGTTTACTATATAACTAAATAACTAATAATATAGAAAAGGGATCGCGCACAGCAGCGCGATCCCTTTTCTGCCTCCACAGCTTCCCGGCGCTACAGGCTTTCCCTGCCATATTCCGAAAGCCCCTGCCCTGCCAGCTCCAAAACCCGCCCGCAGGATTCCCGGATATACTTCCTGTCGTGGGAAATGCTGATAACAGCCCCGGGAAAATCCCCCAGCAGGCCCCGGATCACCGGGCCGGAAAGGGGGCTGAAATTCCGGGTAGGCTCATCCAGCACCAGCACGTTTGCCCCGTCCAGGATCATCTTGAGGAAGAAAAGCTTGGCCCTCTGCCCCCCGGAAAGCTCGCCCACCGGATGCGCGAATTCCTCCGGGGTATATTTCATGCTGCCCAGATAGGTTTTAATCCGGGTGTGCTCTTCCTTTTCCCCGGTTTTTGCCAGAAACTCCACCGGGGTCTGGGCTGGGTTCAGCAGTTCATTATAGTCCTGGGGCATGTAGGCAGCCTTTATGTCCTCCCGCCCCAGCAGTTCCCGGGCGATTTCCCGCAGCAGGGTGGTTTTCCCGGCGCCGTTTTTCCCGATAATGCAGATGTGCTCCGGCCCCCGGACAAACAGGCGCAGGTTTTCCGCCAGCACCCGGCCCCCGGCCTCCAGCCGGGGCAGGGAGAAGTCCAGGACGGTTTTCCCGGCAGGCAGGCTGATGTCCTCTCCAAAGCCCGCCAGAATGGCCTCCTCTGTGTCGGGCAGCTCGGTCATGTCCTCCCTCTCCCGCTCATAACGCTTTTCCAGGGATTTTACGGCTTTCATCTTCTTTTTCAGCAGCCGCCCGCTATGGGGATCCTGCCGGGAAACGGCGTTCTGTTGGTGCTCCACCTTCTGGTAAAGCTGGCGGAAACGCTCCTGCTGCTTTTTCTCCTCCTGCCGTTCCTTCCTGGCAAGCTGCTCCTGCTTCTGGAAGCAGTGAAGCCGCTCGCTTACATACTGGGCATACCCCATGCGGGCCACAGTATGCCGGGGCAGGGTTTTGCGCCGAAGCTGCTCCATGTGGAGCACCACGTTGGCTGTGGCCTCCAGCAGGGTTTCGTCGTGGGAAATATACACCACCGGCTGGGGGCAGTCCCGGATAAATTCCTCCAGCCAGCGCAGGGTGTCCAGATCCAAATCATTGGAAGGCTCATCCAGCAGGTAGCAGTCCGGCCTTTCCAGGGAGAGCAGGGCCATGCGCAGCTTCACCTTCTCCCCGCCGGAAAGGGTGCCCATAAGCTGATCGCTGTAAAAGGTTTCCGCCGGGATCCCCAGCTTTGCCCCCAGGGAGGCCAGCTCTTTGGGGCTTGCCTCTGAAAAGCCCCCGCTTTCCAGGCACTTTTCATAGATGGTTTTCCCCTTGTCCGCCTCCGGCAGCTCCTGGCTGAGGTATCCCATCAGCATCCCGTCCTTCTGAATGCGCCCTTCCCATTGGGCATAGCCCTCCGCCAGGCTTTCGTCATAGAGAAGCTTCAGCAGGGTGGATTTCCCGTTCCCTTCCTCGCCCACCACAGCCACCTTGTCTCCAGGCCGCAGGGTAAAGGTCAGGCCCTCCACCAGGGTGCGCAGATCTTTTTTCATGGTTATTTTCAGGTTTTGTATTTGCAGCATAGGGCAGTCCCTCCTTTTTTCGCACAAAAAGGCCCGTCTCCAGCATTGCCGGAAACAGGCCGCATACGCAAAAAGACAGAGACGCCCCCAGACAGGGTTTCTCCCTTTCACAGTCAAAAAAGAATGCGTATAAGACCCAGCCGGCAACAAAAACAGGCCCGGGGAAAGCAATGCCTTCCTCCCAGACGTTTTATCACCTTTTTCATGGCCTTATACTAACATTCTTTCACTCCCAACTATTCAAAACTGACGCTATTATACCCACCCGCCGCTGTTTTGTCAAGCCTTTGCCTATAGAAAAGTTGAAAAGGCCTCGTTTAAGAAGCTGTACCGATAGGATTGGTGCAGGAGCCTATTGGTACAGCTTCTAAAGTTCCTGCTCCCGGGCCATGTCCAGCAGCCCCTGCATATAGGCGGATACAAGTTCAACCTGTCTTTTCGTCAGCTTGGAGAGCCGGGCGATTAACTGGGACATGCTGCTGTCCTCGCAGGCCTGGGTGGGATTGCGCACGTCCGACAGGCCCATAATATAGTCAATGCTGGCATTAAACAGGGTGGACATTCTGGAAAGCTGCAAAAAGCTGGGATAATGCTTCTGGTTTTCATAGGCGCTCACAGTTTCCTGGGATACCTCCAGTTCAATGCTCAGCCTCACCTGGGTCATGCGCAGCTCTTCCCGCAATTGCCGGATACGATTCTGCATGGGATCACCTCACCAAAAGGATACAGGTTATACTTGTATTTTTCAGAGTTTTATGCTATACTCTGTACCAGTTTAACCTGTACTCCCCCTTGCGGTTTTGTCGCCGCAGGCAGTGCGGGCCATATTTCAGTAAAGCGGAAGGTGATTTTGTTTGCGGGATTTATTGGTAAAGTGCAAGCGGTATGGAAAGTTTTTGTGCCAGTTTGCGGTGGAAAAAATGCGGGGGCTGGATTTCACCCTGCCCGCCGCCAGCGAGGAAATTCAAAACTCCAGGGAATACAACGGCTACTGCAAAACCCCGGAGAAGCATATGGCGCTGATACTGCAAAGCCTGCGCGTCCCTTATGCCGAAAGCAGTTTTTTAGATATCGGCTGCGGCAAAGGCGCGGTTTTGCGGGAGGCAAGCAAAGTGCCGTTCCGCCGGGTGGCAGGCATTGAGCTGGACGGGGAGCTGACGGAAATCGCCCGGCGCAATATGAAAAAGCTGGGTCTGGAACGGGTGGAGTGCATCCAGGGCAATGCGGTAACCTTTGAGCGCTATGGGGAATTCAATGTGTTTTTCCTGTTCAATCCCTTCTCCAGCGCGGTGCTGTCGCAGGTTCTTGAAAAAATCCTGCAAACCCTGGAGGATTCCCCCCGGGAAATCTATATCATTTACCACCATCCCGTACACCACCATCTGCTGGATGTGCCGGGCCTGCACCGGGAGAGCGTCTTATATGACCGCCTGAAAAATTACGAAACATATATTTATACCAACAGAACATAAAACGAAGCCCGTTTCAGCAGGGCATATAAAAACCGCAGGCCGTTTAGGCCTGCGGTTTTTTGCGGCATAAAAGTATTTAGTGCCTGGGATTATCCAGCACCTTTTTGCACGCCCACATGATCTGGGCGATGACGGCGGTGTTATAGCGCCCTTCATACACAGTCAGCATGGGGGTGGCCTCGTTTTCCCGCACCACCACATATTTTGCGGGAAGGCTGGTGAGGGTGAGGGCCACCACGTCCACCCGGCAGCGGGGGCAGGTACACAGGCCGAACATTTTCATGTATTTGTCAACCTTTTCCTCCACCAGCTCCTGCATAACGTTCAGGCAGGTAATAGGCCGATCCTCCTCCGGCACTTCTTCTTTCGCTTCCGCCGCCGGCGCGGGTTCCGGCTCCGGGACAGCTTCAGGCTCCGGCGCGGGTTCCGGCTCCATCTCTGCAACTGGTTCCGGCTCCGGCTCTGGCGCAGGCATGGGGGCGGGTTCCTGGGCCTGCTCTAAAACAGGCTCCGGTTCCGGTTCTGGCTCCGGAACAGGCTCGGGCTGAGGCTCCGGCTCGGGGGCGGGGGCGGGGGCCTCCTCCAGGGGCGTGGCGTCTACCGTGGCTTCCGGTTCTACCGCAGGGGCAAAGTCCTGCATGGGGATAAAATCCTCCTCGGGCAGGGCTTCCGCAGGGGCTTCCCCCAGCTCGGCGGCTAAATCCTCCTCCAGTGCGTCCCGGATGGTGGCGGCGACAGTTTCATTGTCTGCAAGCTGGGGGGGGGCGGGAGGCGCGGCAGGAGGGGTGCGTCCGGCAGCCCCTTCCTCCTGGGTGTGGTCTGTTTCGGTGAGCAGGTTGAGCACATGGGCGGTTTTGCTGCTTTTGCCGCCCCTTCCAGATTTTCCGGTAGCTTTTGGCATGGTGTCACGTTCCTTTCTTTCAAAAATGGCGGATCATGAAATGGGAAAAGATTCCCCTATGATTACATTTCATATAATATATGGTATGCCTGCCCTCCAGCGGGGCCGTCCGGCGCCGGCGGCTCACCGCCGGGGGGGCCAGGGTCGGGGGTTGCCCATCAGCTCGTCCAGCAGGTTCTGGAAGTCCAAGGCGGGGTTGGAGTTGGGCGCATAGCTTAAAACGCTTTCGCCATGGGCCGGGGCCTCCGCCACAGTGACGCTGGTGCGGATTTTCGTCTCAAACACCTTGGTGTCCAGGCGGCGGGCAATTTCCGCGGAAAGCTCCAGCACCTCCCGGTTCAGGGTCAGGCGCATGTTATACTTGTTCAGCAGGATGCCCAGCACCCGCAGGTTCGGGTTATAGTATTTGCGCACCGTGTTGATGGTATCCAGAATCTGGGAGATGCCCAAAAGGCTTAAAATTTCCGGGGCCATCGGGATAATAAGGGCGTCGGAAGCCACATAGGCATTTACGGTGAGGACATTCAGGGCCGGGGGCGTGTCGATAATAATGTGGTCATAGAGGTGGGCAATTTTTTGCAGCTCGTTTTTCAGCATATACTCCCGCCCCGGGGAATTGAATTCCAGCTCGGCAGTGGAGAGCAGGATGTTGGAAGGCAGGATATCCCCCAAATCCGTGGGCACAATGGCCTGTTCCACAGAGGCGGTGCCCTTAAACACATCGTATACGGTGGTGCTGTTTTCAATGTCCAGCCCGGCGGAAAAGCCCAAGCTGCCCTGGGGGTCAAGATCCACCCCCAGCACCCGGCGGCCCCGCATGTGCAGGGCGTTAATGAGGGAGAGGGAGGTGGTGGTCTTGCCCACGCCGCCCTTCTGGTTGGTTACGGTAATAAATTTCTCCATAGGAATCGCCATGCGATACAGGATGCGCGCAAAAGCTAAGAAAACGCCGTCCTTTGCGCCCGGTATCGTTCCTTTCTTTAATATTAAAACCTCTATGTCAAAGCAAAATTTGCTGAAAGCCCTTATCTTTCTATTTGTATTGTCGATATAAATAGGGAAAGAGTTAAGTGTCTCTGCGGCTTTTTTTACATTTGCCGCCCGCTGGGCGCGTTTATTTGAAAGGCCGCTTTCTTCCAAAGCTATTATATCATAAAAGGAGTTGAGAATCAATGGCGTCTATCAGCAGTTTAACTGGCAGCAGCTCCACCAGCAGCATATATGGCAACAGGAATGTTATCAGCGGCCTGGCCAGCGGCATGGATACGGAGGCCATGATCGAGAACAGTATCGCGGGGTATAAGAACAAAATCTATGCTCTGCAAAGGCAGCAGATAAAAACCGAATGGAAGCAGGACGCCTACCGCAGCATCATCAGCAAGATGGTTGGCCTCACCCAGAAGTACACCTCCTACACCTCGGGCACAAACCTGTTCAGCAACAGCTTCTTCAACCGGGCGGTCATCACCAAGGCCAATGGCAAGTATGCCGACAAGGTGTCCGCCACAGGCAAAAGCTCCAATGATGTGCAGATCAGCAGCATCAAGCAGTTGGCCCAGGCCGCCAAATATACGAAGAGCGCCGATTCCCTCATCGAAAAGGCCTCCCGGGCGGAGATGATGGACTGGTCCCAGCCTGTAAAGGAGAGCACCATTGCGGGCAGCATGAACCTGGTATACGGCAGCAACAACCTGACCATCCGCTTCGGCGAAGACGATATTTTTGAAAGCCAGCAGGATCTGGTTGACAATATCAACAAACAGCTTTCCGAGCAGACCATCAAAACCAGCGGCGGCGCCGGCAAAGCCTCCGAATACCTGGAAGCCAAGCTCAACGATGACGGGCGCATTGTCCTCCAGCAGAAGGAAGGCAAGGATAACAAGTTCTATATTGACAGCGCCAGCGACAGCATTATAGACAACCTGCTGGGCGGCAAGGGCCAAATCGGCGAGGATACATCCGGCAGGGTGAAGGTTTTCGGCGCCAGCAAGCCACAGGACTGGGCAGAAGATGTCAGCATGGTGGATCACCTGAAAGAGCGCTCCATCAGCTTCACCCTCAACGGCTCCACCAAAAGCGTCGGCTTCGGTTTCCTGGGGGATTACGAGGCTAAGGCCCGCTTTAAAGAACTGGATGAAGACACAAGCCTGACAGAAGGCGAGAAAAGCAAAAAGAAGACGGAATACATAGCCGACAGGCTGCAAAAGGAAGTAGACAAAGCTTTCGGCAAAGACAAAATCAGCATTGGCGTGGACGAGGTGCTGGGTGACGGCGGCCAGGTTTCCGGCGGCAAGCTGAACATCCAGGCTGTCAAAAAGCTGGACGGCAGCGGCAATGACATGAATAACTTTACCCTCACCGTCAATTCCTCTGCGGGCCGGGCTTTGGGCCTTGGCAAAAACGGCATTGGCAACACCCTGAACACAAGTTGGACCCTGGGGGACCTGTTCGGCGAAGAGAACGAAATGTTCAAGCAGACGGACAAGGACGGGAATGTAAACTATAACGGCGAGCAGGAGCTTATCATCAACGGCAAGTCCCTGGGCAAGTTTAACAAGGATACCACCATCGAGCACATCCTCACCAGCATCAACAGCAATGCGGACGCAGGCGTAACGGTGAACTTCTCCAAGTCCACCAACGAGTTTGTGTTCACCACCCGGGAGATGGGCGCGAACCAGAAAATTGAGATGGGCGACGGCTTGGCCCAGAAGCTGTTTAGCCCCGAACCTGAGAAGCTTTATACAGGCGATATGAATCTATGGGAGGCTTGGGGCATCTCGTATACTAATGACGACAGCCTTAATTTCAGCTTCGATACTCACCACATTCTGATGCCGAACTGTGGACTTAGTGCAGATACCACGTTGCAAGATATTGTGGATTTATATAATAATTCCAATGAAGGTGCTAACGGGAAGACCGCTTCTATAAATCCGTACTCAGGCGAAATTGAGATTGTGGACCGAGATGGAAATAAGCTGGATTTTGAATTGCTGACTTACATGAAAGGTTATGCTTATGAGGAGGACAAAGAGGATGATTTCCCTCCTATAAAAATTGAAACCACAAAAAAGCCCCTTGCTGTTTACACCCCTGGGCAGGACGCAGTCTTTACCGCCAACATCAACGGCACCGAAAAGACCATGACCCGCTCCTCCAATGTCATCGACCTGGACGGACTCAGCGTCACCCTGAAGGGCACCTTTGAGCAGGAAGCTGGCGAAAACGAGCCTATCACCTTCACCAGCACCACGGATTCCGACACCATCGTGGACGCCATCAAGTCCTTTGTCAACGATTATAACGAGATGGCAAAGGAAATCCACAGCGCTTACTCCACCCTGCCTTATAAGAAGTCCAGCGGCGGCTTTGCCAATTACGAGCCTTTGGTAGGCGATGAAGCCGATGAATACAGCGAGAGCGAACTGAAAAAATACGAGGAAAAGGCCAAGCAGGGCATCCTCTTTGGAGATTCAGATCTCAGAAGCCTGTATCAGAGCCTTACCGGCTACATCCAGGGCAGCGGCGTAGACGGGGCCATCCTGCGCTCTATCGGCATTGAAACCGCCTATGAGGACGGCATGACCACCATCAGCCTTAACGAGACAAAGCTGCGGGAGGCCCTGGAAGCCAACCCCGACAGGGTGCGGGACGCTTTCACCAAAACTACGGAAAACGGCGCCTCTACCAACGGCCTGATGCAGAACCTGAAAACCACCATAGACAGGTATGCCAGCACCTCCATCGCCACTCCCGGCTCCTTGGTGCAGAAAGCGGGCACGCCCCTTTCCTCCTATTCTTTGCAGAATAACTTCCTGCAAACCCAGATCGACAACCTGGACACCCAGATTGAAAAGTGGAAGGATAAGATGAGCGACCGTATCGACTACTACACCAACCAGTTCACCCGGCTGGAGCAGCTTATTAACCAGATGAATTCCCAAAGCTCCGCGCTGGCGGGGCTGATGGGCGGCTGATACGGGGAGTGTCCAAAGCGAGTCTTTTAAAGAATGAAGAAACATAAAAGTTTCGTCCACCTTTTCAAAGTGTGGGCAAACGCAAATGCTTTGCATTAGCGTTGCTCCGGGGTATTTAGGGGCAAAGCCCCTAAACCGCCGGAGGCATAAAACGTGCTGTCTGGACACTCCCGCTGATGCGGCCCGGCTGGACAGGGAAGATAAAATCCTTTTAAAACGGCGCGGCAGCGTGAAGAATACGGAAGAAAGGAAAGATACCGGGCATAAAGCGCCGCTTTTTCAGGGCCTTTTGTGCGAATCCTGTATCGCGTGGCGATTATATGGAACACAACGGTTTCCAGCAGTATAAGGAACAGTCTGTCAACACCATGACCCAAGGCGAGCTGCTCCTGCTGCTGTATGACGAGCTGGTAAAGCATCTGGTACGTTGCGAGCTGGCCCTGAAGCAGGAGAATTTCGAGCTGCTGGAGGCTTCGGCAGATAAGGGCATGGACATCATCCAGTATCTGGACGACACCCTTGACAGGCAGTACCCCATCGCAGGGGATCTCCACCGGCTCTATGATTACTTCAGCTATCAGTTGGGCCGGGTGAAAATCGGGCGGAACAAGGATGTGCTGGAGGAGATAAAGCCCATGATACTGGAGCTGCGGGAAAGCTTCCGCACAGCGGATAAGAACTGCGCCGAGCAGGCGCAGCCCCAGCCCCAGCAGCAGGAAAGTTAACAGGAAAGGGAGGGCAGGGCCTCTGCGGCCCTGGCATCCGGTATGGACGAAGCAACCCTGAAGCAATTGCTTTTGCAAGCCAGAAAGCAGTATATCAAGCTGCTGGAATTTTTCGACCTGACCCAGCAGTTGGGTCAGGCAGTAGACAGGAAGGACGAAGTGTCTGTGCAGATGCTCCTGCATATGCGGGAGGATCCGGTAAAGGACTTGAAAGAGCTGGAAGCCCAAATCCACAGCGGGGTTTTGAAGCTGCCGGAGGAGGACGCCATCCGCGCCCACCAGCTTTTAACCGGCAGCCCCCCCGAAGAGGAAGGGGAGACAGCCCTGTGCGGCCAGATAGCCCAGAACCGCAGGCTGCTGGAACGCGCCCAGGAACTGGACAGGCGCATCAGCCTGCGCATAGACGGCAGGCATTCTTTCTACAGCAAGTTCAGGACAAGCAAGTAAATAAGCAGGCAAAATGCCGTCAGGAAAAAAATCCAGACGGCATACTTTGCTGAAAACAGATAGAAACCATGAAAGGCGGTTTTTCCAGGGCGCTGCCTCCCCTTAAAGCTGGGGCGGCGGGGCGGAAATCTGCCAGAGCCACAGGCCCCGGCCGTCGCTTGCGGAGATTTCGTCCAGCAGAAGCTGGGGATCCCAGGAAGCAAGGCTGTTCTCCCTGCTGTTGGGATCCGCCACCAGGATCTCCCCGGAGAGGGTGGCCCCCCGCAGGATGATGAAGTGCCCGCTCTGGGTAAAGTGCCCAGGCCCCATCAGGGCCACCATCATGTCCCCCTGCAGCAGGGTGTTGATAATCATAGAAGGGGTGCATTCCGTCAGGCGGGTGCAGCCCAGGCCGAAAGCCAGGGAGGCGTCGGGGATAAGGGAGTGGCGGGAGCCGCTCTGGGGCGCCCAATAGCCGTTGTCCGCAGCCCAGGCCGCCATCTGCCCTGGATCCATGGAGGTGGAAGTCATGGAGGAAATGACCATGGACATGGCCACCGGGCCGCAGCCATAAGGCCCAATTGGATCTTTTCCAAAAGGCATACTTGACCAAGGGGCCTCTTGTTGATTATAATACACACAGGGGATTATGCCGCCGGTAAGGATCTCCCGCTCATCCTTCTTGTCAAACTGGGTAATAACGGGATCCGCGGGAACGGGCTTTTCCAGGTGGGGCACCAAGGGTTCTTCCACTACCTGGGGCAAGGCAAACTCCAGAGGGAAGGGCGCGGCGCTTGCCTCGGCGCACTGGCGCAGCAGGGCTTTTGTCCGCAGGCTTACAGCAAGCTGGTGGAAATATGCCCCGGTCGATTCAGCCGCCTGCACCACCGGGCGCACAATGGGCTGGGTGATGCGGTCAAACTGAGCGGGAGCGAAATGCCAGCAGAACAGCAGCTCCATGCCGGCCACGCACAAAGCGGCCAGCAGGAACCAGGGCCATATACGCTTTTTCTTCAGATTCGGCCTCATGCGGTTCCCTCCAGTGCAGCAGTTTCTTCCGTATTATGAGGTAAAGTATAACACACGGCCGCTGTTTTTGTAAAGCGGCCTGCCCGGCAGGGGCATGTCCATCCCGCAGATATTGCGGCGGCAGGCTGCATGTGCAGCCCCCGCCAGGTTTGGGCTGGAGGCCCAGCGGCGCAGCGCGGATGCGCAATGGGACATTCCTCCCCGGACAGGGAAGGGGGCGAAGGAGCAGACAGATTATGCCAACCATCCGTTTGGAGCACGCTTCAAAAATATTCAAGGGCCACCGCCATAAGTTTGAAACCCTGCGGGACGTCAACCTGACTGTGGAGCAGGGGGAGTTCGTGTTTATCGTGGGCAGCCGCGGGGCGGGCAGCACCACCCTGCTGGACATGATAGCAGGGGATCTGCCGCCGGATGACGGGGTGGTGTACCTGGATCATTTTAATTTGGATAAGCTGAACCGCAGGCAGCAGAAAAAGCTGCCCTATATCTTCGGCAGGGTGCCCCAGGAATCCGCCCTGGTGCGTTCCGCCACAGTCTATGACAACATGTGCTCCATGAAAAAGATGGAGCGCCTGCGCACCCGCCTGGTTGACGAGCCTCGGATGAAAAAGGCCCTGGGGCTGGTGGGCATGGCGGGATGCGAATACCGCTACCCCTTGGAAATGTCCATCTCCCAATGCAAACGGGTGGAGCTTGCCAAGGCCATCTTCAACAGCCCCCCCATTCTGCTGCTGGATAAAATCACAGACAAAATGGACGACGACAGCATTTGGGACATCTTCATGCTCTTAAATGAGCTGAACAGGCGGGGCACCACAGTTATCATGTCCACCCACGCTAAACAGTTTGTAAACTTCATGCGCAGGCGGGTAGTAACCCTGGTGGACGGCCGGGTGGTAGGGGACGTGCAGAAGGGCCGGTTCGGGGATATTGTATAAGCGGGATGGGAAAATACGGGGATGCGGCACAGCCGGGGTTTCCATAAACAAGGCGCGCCTTCCAAAGCAGCCCCGATTTTATATAAAATCAAAGCACATGCAAGTACACAAATTTGAAGGAGGAACTTTATCATGCTCAAGAACATGAAGGTCAAAGCGAGCCTGATACTGGGGTGGGGAGTCACGCTGCTGGTATCTGTGGTGATTATCGTCGCCACATTGATCATTATGAACCAGCAGACCGGGACGTATCAGGAAATCATTGACAGCAACATCCGGGCCAGCAGCCTCATTTACCAGGCCCGTATGAACACAAACATCGGCGCCCGCCACCTGCGGGACATCGCGCTCTCCCCGGAGGGCAGCGACAACGCTTCCAAGGAAACCCGCATTAACGAAGCTTTGACAACGCTGTCTGAGGAGCTTAAGGAACTCAAGGAGATCTATCCCCTGGAAGACACCACCAAGCTGGATGAGTACCTGAACAGCGTGGCAAGCTGGGGCGAGTCTGTACCCGGCATCATGGAAACCTTGGAGACCGATAAGGAAGAGGGCGTCCGCATGATCCTGGAGGAGTGCTCCCCCCTGATCAACGCCACAGCGGAAACCTCCCAGTCTGTTACCACAGCCTTGAACGACGCGGAGTCTTCAATCCTTGCCCGCCAGGAAATGGTAGTCATGTGGTCTATCATTATCATCATCGCTGTGCTGGTCATTTCCGCCGTCTTCGTGTTCATGATGGAAATCAGCATTATCCGCGGCATCACCAAGCCTGTTGAGGAAGTCCGCACCGCGCTGGTAGGCTTCAGCGAAGGCAAGCTGGATATCCCTGTAAACTACGAAAGCGAAAACGAGCTGGGCGATATGTGCAAGGCCCTGCGCACCAGCCAGCATGTACTTACCTCTGTTATCGGTGACGAAAGCCGCTTGCTGGAGGAAATGGCTGAAGGCAACTTTGATGTGCGCACCCAGGCGGAAGACATGTACGTGGGCGCCCTGTCCTCTGTGCTCACTTCAGTGCGCGGCATTAACAAGAGCCTGAGCAACACCCTGCAGCAGATCCAGTCTTCCTCCGATCAGGTTTCTTCCGGCGCCGAGCAGGTCAGCAACAGCGCCCAGGCCCTGGCCCAGGGCGCAACCCAGCAGGCCAGCGCTGTGGAAGAGCTGTCCGCCACTGTTACCGAAATTGCCCAGGGCGCTGAGGAGAGCGTGGGCCTGGCCAGGGATTCCAGATCCATGTCCAACGACGCCAACTCCCAGATCACTGTGTGCAACGATCATATGCG
Organism: Neglectibacter sp. X4; assembly: GCF_009917365.1. Lineage (NCBI taxonomy): Bacteria > Bacillati > Bacillota > Clostridia > Eubacteriales > Oscillospiraceae > Neglectibacter > Neglectibacter sp. X4. The sequence goes on from NZ_QWLE01000034.1 coordinate 13,340, forward strand.
CGGCATGGTCACCGCCATGGAGGAGATCAAGACCGCGGCCGAAGAGGTGCGGGAGATTATCGACACCATCTCCAACATCGCTTTCCAGACCAACATCCTGGCCCTGAACGCCGCCGTGGAGGCTGCCCGGGCAGGTTCCGCCGGCAAGGGCTTCGCGGTTGTGGCTGACGAGGTCCGGCAGCTTGCTTCCAAGTCCGACGAGGCTTCCAAGGCCACCAAGGCCCGCATCGAAAACGCCATCACCGCCGTCCAGAAGGGCAGCACCTATGTGGCAGACGTGTCCGAGGCCCTGGAAAAGACTGTGGAGCTGGTAAACTCTGCCGTTTCCAAGATGGGCGACGTGGCAGACGCCAGCCAGCAGCAGGCTGAGTCCATTGAGCAGATCCGCGAAGGCATCGACCAGATCTCCGCTGTTGTGCAGAACAACTCCGCCACCAGCGAGCAGAGCGCCGCTGCCAGCGAGGAGCTGTCCAGCCAGGCCCAGCTCATGAAGCAGTTAATGGCGAAATTCACCCTGCGCAGCTATGCTGGCAGTGAAAGCGTGTCCGCCCCTGCTCCCGCTCCCCGGGAAATCAGCAGCGCCGACAGCAGCTCCTACAGCTCCAGCAGCTATTATGACGACAAGTATTAAGCCCTAAAAAGGAACATACTATAGCGTGAACGCAAGCAAAGCCGGACGGCCTTCTGGGGCTTGCCCGGCTTTGCCAAACAAAAGGGCCGAAAAGGCCGGAGAAGTTACCGAGGAAGGTGAAAGCCATGCAGGGGAAGCAGGACGCGGGACAAATTTTTGCACTGGACATTGGCACCCGCAGCATTATCGGCATTGTGGGCCAGGAGGAAAAAGGCCGCTTCCATGTGGCTGCCATTGAAAAAGAGGAACATGGGCGGCGGGCCATGCTGGACGGGCAGATTGTAGAAATACAGCAGGTGGCAGAGGTGGCGAAGGCTGTGGTCAGGCGCTTGGAAGCCAAAACCCAAACCCAGCTTAAACGGGTGTGCGTGGCGGCAGCGGGCCGAGCCTTGCGCTCCCAGGGGGCGGGGTTCTGCCTGGAGTTCCCAGAGCTGCGGATAGCCGACGCGGATCTGCTGGGCCAGTTGGAAGCTGGGGCTGTTTCCGCGGCGGAAAGCGAGCTGGCTGCCCGGAACGAGACAGGGGACAGGTATTATATGGTGGGATACACCGCCCGCCAGTACACCCTGGACGGCTACCCCCTGGGAAACCTTTTAGGCCACCGGGGCCGGAAGTTTGAGGTAGAGGTAGTGGCAACCTTCCTGCCCTGCGGGGTGGTGGAAAGCCTGTATGCCGTGGTGTCCCGGCTGGGGTTGGAAGTGTCCTCCCTGACACTGGAGCCGATCGCCTCCCTGAACGCGGCAATCCCGGAGGACATCCGCCTTTTGAACCTGGTGCTGGCGGACATCGGCGCGGGCACCTCCGATCTGGCAGTGTGCCGGGAGGGCAGCGTGGTGGGCTACACCATGGCGACCGTGGCAGGGGATGAGGTGACGGAAGCCCTGATGAAGGGCCTTCTGGTAGACTTCAAAACCGCCGAGCGCCTGAAGCTTGCCATAGGCGCCAAGGAGCCTCAGCCCTATTCCGACATCCTGGGCATGAAGCACGAGGCGGATCCCCAGGATCTGCGGGAGCTTGCCCGCCCCGCCGCCCAGCGGCTTGCCAAAGAGATCGCCCAGAAAGCAGTGGAAATCAATGGGGGCACCCCCTCGGCTGTGTTCCTGGCAGGAGGCGGCAGCAAGCTGCAGGGCCTGGCCCAGATGGTGGCAGAGGAGCTGGAGATGAGCGAGGGCCGGGTGGCCCTGGCAGGCAGGCACTTTGAGGCCAGCGCCTATTCCGAGGAGTACGATCTGGAAGACCCGGAGTTTGCCACGCCCCTGGGCATCGCGGTATCCGCCGCCCTGGGCATGATAAACGACAGCTATATGATCACCCTGAACGGCGGCCCGGCAAAGCTTTTCCGAAGCGGGATGCTCACCTTGCGGGACGTGCTTTTGATGAACGGCTACCATTACGCCGACATGATGGGCCGCACCGGGGCCAACCTTACCGTAACGCTGAACGGGGAGCGCAGGTTCTTCCGGGGAGGCCCCGGCGCGCCTGCCCGGATGATCCGCAACGGGGAAGAGGCCACGCTCTCGGATGTGGTGCAGGCCGGGGATCGCATTGAGTTCACCCCGGCTGTGGCAGGGGCCGCTGCGGCCTGTACTTTAGGGGAGCTTCTGGGCGGAGGCGTTTCCGGAGCCATGGTCAATGGCAAAGGGGAAGGCCCAGGCTATGTCCTGCGCCAGGGGGACGTGGTGGAAGCCCTTGTGCAGGATGTCCCGCAGGCTCCGCCAGAACCTCCCGCCCCAGCGCCTAAGCCAGTTTTGCCGGCAGAAACCCCGGCGCCCCCGGCCCGTAAGCCAGTTCTGTCAGCGGAGAACTTAGCAGCCCCAGTCCGCAAGCCAGTTTTGCCAGCGGAGGACTTGGCCCCCCCGGCCCGCAAGCCAGTTCTGCCAGCGGAGAACCTGGCATCCCCAGTTCCAGCGGCTCTGCCCAAAGAGGAGGAATCGCCTGCCCTGCCGAAAAAGCGGGAGCGCCCCCTGCCTCCGGCGGAACCGCCCAAGCGGGAAGAGCTGGCGGGGCAGATGGAGTTCGGGGGCGGCAGCCCTGGGGTGTTGCAAATCCAGATGAACGGCGGAATGCTCCGCCTGCCTCCCAAGCCCCAGGGCGGGGAGTATTACCTCATGGACGTGCTGCAATATGCCGGGCTGGATTTTGACAATCTGGAAAAGCCAGTGGAGCTGCTGGTAAATGGGGAGGCCGGGCAGTTCACCCAGGTGCTCAAGCCCCTGGATGACGTAGTCATACAGTATCAGGAGGGCTAAAGCAGGGATGCCCTGCAAAAGCCCAGGCAGAAAGGGGGGATCGGATTTGAGACGAATTTGCACACTGCTGGCAGGGTGCCTGCTGCTGCTTACCCTGGCGGCCTGCGGCGGCGGGGAAGGGACTTCCTCCCTGGGCACGCTGGCGGAAAGCGCTTTAAGCCAGTTGGAGTCTGCCCAAAGCGAGCTGGAAGTGATGACAGTGGAGGAAACCGTAGAGAGCTTCAAGCACCTTTCGCCCCAGGTTTTAGGGCTGAAAGGGGACAGCCTGTCCACATATGAAATCTACCACGAACAGGCCAGCGTCCCGGTGGATGGGATTCCCTGCCTGGAAATCAGCGTGTACGGGGAAAGCGAGTCAGCCCACACCAACGTGGTGCTGGGAACATACCTGTATGCCAGGGATGGCACAGCGCTGTACGAGCTGGATGTGGAGACAGACACCCTCACCCGGCTGGAGCTTTAGAAGCCATACCAATCGGTACAGCTTCTCAAAACTGCACAAAAAAGCCGCGGGGAACCGCGGTATTTTTTGTGTACGAACAGCCTGAAAGTCCTTGTAATATGCTCCAAAGATCCAAAGGGTGAATATGAAATTTTTAGATATTTTACAGAGAAATTCAAAAGCGCGTGCAGGCAGAACGCCGTTCCCATCCCGGTTTTGGCAGGAAATAGCAGGGGTTGGGCCTGCTTTTCGCGAAAGCAGAGGGCGGGGCAGCAGTAAATATTGGCTCTTGCAATTGGAAAAGCTTCATGCTATAATTTATGTTGTCAAAAAAGGCAGGCGAAACCGCCAAAGAATTATATGAATTTTGTTAGTTTATAATAAAAAACACATAAACAGCAAGGAGGGCCTGTTGTGATCAGTCTGACCAATAACAGTATGCGCATGATGGAGCGTTCCATGGACTTCCTGTGGACAAAACAGGCGGCCATTCTGGATAATATATCCAATGCGGAAACACCTAATTATAAAGTGAAAACCGTTACCTTTGAAGAGTCCTTCCAGCAGGCCATAGAGGCTGCCGACCGGGACCGCCAGGGCAGCGGCGTCCAGCCTGCCATGCGCAAGGCTATTGAAAGCGTAAGCTGGGACGTTATGGAGCCGGAAGAAGTGGTGCGCATGGATGACAATGGCGTGAACGTCACCGAGCAGAGCATGGAGGCAGTGCGCAACGCCTACCAGCTCCAGTATGTATACCAGAGCATTTCCAGCGACATAAACGCACTGCGCACCGCTATTAACGGCTAACGGGAGGGTACATAGCATATGGCTTTTTTAGGTTCCATGAATATAGTAGGCTCCGGCCTTACGGCCCAGCAGCTCCGCTTAGATGTAATTTCCGAAAATATTACAAATCTGAACACCACCCGCACCGAAGAGGGCGACGGGCCGTACCGGCGGAAAATTGTGGTGTTTGAGGCGGAAAGCGGGCGCAACGATTTCCGCATGGCAATGGCAAGCGCCATGGGTGCTTCAAACCGAGGCTCCGAGCGGGCCGGGGGCGTGAAAGTGGTGGAAATCGCGGAAGATCCTTCCCCCTTCTCCATTTCCTATGATCCCACCCATCCCGACGCGGACGAGGAAGGGTATCTGGAAATGCCCAACATCACCCTTGTCAAGGAGATAACCGACGCCATGGCCGCCACCCAGGCGTATTCGGCAAACGTAACGGCGTTTAACACCCTGAAGGCCGTAGTGGCCCGGGGCATGGATATCGGGCGGTAATAAAGCCGCCGGCTTTTTTGCGCGTTTTTACACATAGGAAAGAGGGTAAAAAAACCATGAACCATATTTCGCAAATCTCCCCGCTGTGGAGCACCATGCCCCTGACCAAGGTGGAGGAAAAAGAGAACGCCGCCCCTGGGGCTGCCTTTGCCGATATTTTCGGTTCGGCTGTGGAGGCTGTGCGCCAGTCAGACGAGGAAAAGAGCCACGCCCAGTACCTGCTGGCAACAGGCCAGCTGGATAACCCCGCGGAATTGCAGATAGCCGCCAGCAAGTATGAGATGTCCGTAAGCCTGATGGTGCAGTTGCGCAACAAGGGCTTGGAAGCTTATAACGAGCTGATGCGCATCAGCCTGTAATGATTCCTCTTGCTTGGGGAAAAGCGGTTGGGACTGAGTGGAGGTAGTGCCCGTGGGAGAGAAAGCAAAAGATGTCGTGTCTAAAACAAAAGGCTTCCTGGGGAAGCTGGGGAAAAAGCTGTGGATTATCATTGCCGCTGCAGTGGCGGTGGTGGCGGGTATCATTATATTCGTCTCTGTCCAAGGCTCTAAAAACCCCTATGAGGTGCTGTTTACAGGGCTTGTCAGTGAAGACATGCAGTCGGTAACAACGTACCTTGCCAGCGCCGGCGTAACCGATTACCAGATACAGGGAAGCGACACCGTGCTGGTGCGGAAGGAGCAGGAGCCGCAGCTTAAGGCCCAGCTTCTGATGGAGGGGTATCCCAAGTCCGGCTTTGGGTATGAAACATATCTGAAAAACGTAGGTTCCCTTTCCACAGAGTCGGACAGGCGCACCATGTATATATATGAGCTGCAGGATAGGCTGGGAGCCACCATCCGCTGCCTGGAGGGTGTGCAGGACGCAAGGGTGAACATTTCCGTCGGGGAAGACAGGCGCTATGTGCTGGGCCAGGACGATGTCCTCATGGCCAGCGCCGGCGTCACCGTCACCATGAAGGACGGGGAAGAGCTTGGCAAGAAGGAAGCCAACGCCATCCGCTCCCTGGTAAGCCGCAGCGTCCAGGGCCTGGAAATGGAAAAAATAACCATTATAGATACCCAGGGCAATACATATGACGGCACCGAGGTAGACAGCGAAAGCACCGATATGGAGCTGCAATACGCCATTGAGGAGCATGTCAACAATAAAATCCGCAAAAGCGTGCTGGCTGTGCTCACCCCCATGTTCGGGGAGGGGAACGTTTCCGTAGGCGTGAACACCACTGTGGAAATGAGCACCAGGTTTGTGGAGAGCACAGAATACGACCTGCCTGACTGGGCCAACGACGGCAGCACCAACGGTGAAGGCATTGTGGGCCAAAAGGTATGGCAGGGAAAAATCGTCCGGGGGGACGATGCCGCCGGCGGCACGGTAGGCACCACCACCAACGCCGACCTGCCCACCTATGTGGAGCGCGCCCCTGTCACAGGCAACGAGGATGAGCTGGAAGCCAGCGGGGAGAAGATATATAAGGTAGACGAAACCCACACCCAGCAGGAAATCCTGGCAGGCACGGTTTCCGATGTGATGGTGTCCGTCACCATTAACAGCGACGTGCCCAATGTAGCCGACGCCGACGCCCTTTTAAACCACGTGGGCCGGGCTTCTGGCATCAGCGCCGACATGCAGGCCGAGAAAATATCCATTATCAGCCATCCCTTCTATGCACCGGAGGACGATCCGGACACCAAGGCCACCGACGGCCCGGTAAGCATTATCAGCGGCATACCGGATTGGGTGCTGTACGCCCTGGCCGCAGGCCTGCTACTGTTCATGATCCTGTTCTTCCTGCTGCTCGTCATGCGCCGCAAGAAGAACCAGGCTGTGCTGGAGGAAGCGCCTGTCATGTCCATTATGCCTGAGGTAATTGCCCCGGCGGCAGAGCCGGAGCAGGAGCCGGAAGGGGCAGACATTATGGAAGTTCATGCGGAACGGAGCATGGAGCTGCGCCGCGGCGTGCGGGAGTTTGCAGAGCAGAATCCTGAGATAGCGGCTCAGATGGTCAAGACCTGGCTGAAGGGAGATGAGGAGAGCAATGCCGGCGAAAGTGAAACGTGAGAAGCGGGAAAAGCGCGAAAAGAAGAAAAAACGCAAAAAAGGCGAGCCTGATATAGAAGAACTGGCGCTGGCGGAAGCCCCTGCGGCTGAAATGGAAGCAGCCGCCCCTCCGCCGCCTGTCATAAACCTGGAAACAGGCAGGCCTATTTCCCCCATTGTGGCAGGCATGAGCGGCGCCCAGAAGGCGGCCGCGGTCATCGTGGCACTGGGCGTGGATAAGGCTTCCGCAATATACCAGTATATGGATCCAGAGGATATAGAGCTGCTCACCTTAGAGGTGGCAAAGCTGGGCTTCTTGGACTCAGACGCCACAGAGGACGTGCTCACAGAGTTCTACCAGATGTGCATGACCAACAAGGCCGTCACCGAAGGCGGGTTGGAATATGCCCGTACCGTGCTGGAGAAGGCCTTTGGGGAGCAGTCGGCTTCCAGCCTGCTGGATAAGGTGACAAAGTCCCTGAAGAACAGGGAGTTCGCCTTCATGAACAAGGCCGGGGAAAAGGATCTGTTCACAGCCCTGCAGCACGAGCGCCCCCAGACCATTGCCCTGGTGCTCTCCTACATAGAGCCAGACAAGGCGGCAGGCGTGGTGGCGCAGCTCGATCCCCGCACCCAGCTCAAGGTGGTGCAGCGCATTGCCCAGATGGACAGCGCCTCCCCCTCTGCCATTAAAATTATCGAAACCGAGATGTCCAACAAGTTTGCCAGCATCTTCAGCGCCAGCCATGTACAGGTGGGCGGCATAGACTTTGTGGCAGACGTGATGAACCATTTGGACCGTTCCAGCGAGAAAGGCATTTTCGACGGCCTGGTGGAGCGGGACGCGGTTCTCGCGGACGAAATCCGCAAGCGGATGTTCGTGTTCGACGATATCATCACCATGGACGACCGTTCTGTGCAGCGCTTCCTGCGGGACTGCGATCCCCGGGATCTGGTGCTGTCCCTCAAGGCGGCCAATTCCGAGGTGGCAAACAAGCTCTTTACCAATATGTCCTCCCGTATGGCAGAGTCCATCCGGGACGATCTGGAAATCACCACCAATGTGCGCATGAAGGATGTGGACGAGGCACAGCAGCGCATTGTCGGCATCATCCGCACGCTGGAGGAACGCAACGAGATTATTATCCTGAAGGGCGGAAAGGACGATATCATTGCCTAATATCCTGAAGCGCTTTACCAATGTCACCGCCAATAAATATGTGTTCCCCAACGCGGCGGATCTCCCTGTCCTCGGCGAGGAGCAGGCCGCGCCCCCGGCAGAAGAGCTGGAGGAGGGGATGTCCCAGGAGGAGGCTATACAGGAAGAGCCAACGCCGGAAGAGCCGGAACCTGCCAGCCAGTCCCCTGTGGACTTTGCCCAGGTGCAGGCGGAAGCCATTTTGGCAGACGCACGCCGGGAAGCGGAGCGCTTTATGGAGCAGGCAAGGGAAGAGTCCGCCCTGGAGCTGGAGGATATGCGGCGGCAGGCGGCCTCCGAAGGCTTCCAGCAGGGAATGCAGGAAGGGCTTCTGGCCGGCAGGCTGGAGGCGCAGCAGCAGCTTGAAAAGGACGCGGCACAGCAGGCGGCAGATGTAAAGGCTTTCCTGCAGGCCGCCCAGGTGGAAAAAGAACTGTTGCTGGAAAAAAGCAAGGAAGATTTAAAGGAACTGGCTCTGGCCATTGCGGAAAAAGTCATCCGGGTAAGCCTCCGCAGCTCCAGCGATATCCTCATCCGCATGATAGAGGCCGCAACGGCGAAAAAGCGCCGCTGCGAGTGGGTGCAGATCTATATAGCAGACTGCGACGCCAGGACAAACGCCCAAACCATCCCAGAGCTGACAGAGGCCATGCGCCACCTGTCCGACCGGGTGCGGGTTATCCCCATGGCGGACGACGAGTCCGGCACCTGCATCATTGAAATGCCAGACGAGATTATTGACGCCAGCGTTTCCACCCAGCTTGACAACCTGCGCGGGGTGCTGGATAACGGAGAAAGGGACCCAGGGAGATAGCCCATGTTTCAGGATACCATCCGCCGGGTGCAGCAGGCTGAAACCATCGGCCACACCGGCAAAATTGAGAATATCGTGGGCATGTCCATTGAGGCCTCCGGCAGCCGCGCGGCTGTAGGGGACATCTGCCGTATTTACAGCGGCGAGTCCGGGGGGCAGATTCCCGCGGAGGTGGTGGGGTTCAAAAATGACCGCATCCTCCTGATGCCCTACAGCGAGATGACCGGAATCTCCTCCGGGAATTTTGTGCGCAACACCGGGCACCAGCTCCGTATGCGGGTAGGCCCTTTCCTCAAGGGCCGCATTATCAACGCCCTGGGCCAGCCCATAGATGACATGGGTGCCTTTGAGGGCGGCGATTCCTACTGCATCGGCAGTTCCTACATAAACCCCCTGTCCCGCCCTCCCATCCGGGAGCGCATGGAGTTCGGGGTCAAGGCCATCGACGGCCTCCTTACCATCGGCAAGGGCCAGCGCATGGGTATCTTTGCCGGCTCCGGCGTAGGCAAAAGCACGCTCTTAGGCATGATAGCCAAAAACGTAAAAGCAGATATCAACGTTATCGCCCTGGTGGGCGAACGCGGGCGGGAAGTATTGGAATTTGTGCAGAAAGACCTGGGGGAGGAGGGCATGGCCCGCTCTGTGCTGGTGGTGGCCACCTCCGACCAGCCCGCCATGCTGCGGATGAAGTGCCCTTCCGTAGCCACAGGCATTGCCGAGTATTTCCGGGATCAGGGCTATGACGTGCTCCTGATGATGGATTCCCTCACCCGTTTCGCCATGGCCCAGCGGGAAATCGGTCTGGCAATTGGGGAGCCGCCAGTGGCCAGAGGCTACACCCCTTCCATCTATGCAGAGCTGCCCAAGCTTTTGGAGCGCAGCGGAAACTTCAAGCGGGGATCCATCACCGCCATCTACACGGTGCTGGTGGAAGGCGACGACACCAACGAACCGATTGCCGATACAGTGCGCGGCATCCTGGACGGGCACATTGTGCTGTCCCGGCAGCTTGCGGCCCAGAACCACTATCCCGCCATCGACATCGGGGCCAGCATTTCCCGTCTGATGGTGGAAATCGTGGACACAGAGCACCAGCGGCTGGCCTCCCGGCTGCGGGATATTTTAAGCATATATAACCAGAACGCAGACCTTGTCTCTATAGGCGCCTATAAAGCGGGCACCAACCAGAAGCTGGACTTTGCCCTGACCAAGATTGACGAGATAAACGGCTTCCTCATGCAGGGCACCAAAGAGGTTTTCAATTACGAACAGTGCCTGGCGGAGTTACATAAAATATTACAGTAAAGGGGTGATGGGCCATGAAGAAGTTTAAATTCCAGTTGGATACTGTCCTGCGCTATAAAGGGCAGGTGCTGGACACCCGACTCCAAGAGCATGGGCAGGTGCTGGCACAGGTACACCGGCAGGAGGACGTGCTGGAGGAGGCCCAGGAGAATCTGTGGGATTATCTGGAGGAATACCGGGAAAAGCAGGCCGCCGGCATGACGGTTGTTGACGCCATGAAGTACCAGATGGGCATTGAAGTGCTGGAAAGAGCTGTGCAGCGGGAAGAGGAAAAGCTCCGGCGGCTGCGGCAGTTGGAAGAAGAAAAACGGGCGCGGGTGGTGGAGGCCAAACAGGAAACCTCCACTTTGGAGCGGCTCAAAGAGATAAAGCAAGGGGAGTATAACAGCGCCTTAGCCAAAGAGGAGGAAAAGCTGATAGATGATTTGGTCAGCGCAAGGCGGGCGGCGCAGCATGTGTAAAGACTGTGCAACTTTTTTTGTAAAAACTGATGACAGCCAGAAAAAGATAGTGTATAATAAAGTGTGGCTTGTCGGTGTTTCCCGAAAAACACCGGTTTGACGGTTTTTCTGAAACAGGCGTATAAGGCTGGGGAGGCCCAGCGTACACATAGATAGCACGGATACAGAAAGGAGGTGGACAAAATGCAGGTGAATTCTTTCTTCCAGGGAATGCTGAACATCGGCGCTCCCGGCAGCCAGGGAACATCCCAGGGCGCTTCTTCCGAGGAAATCGCCAAGCAGTTTGAAGACATGCTGACAGAGCATGCCCAGCAGAACAAGCAGGAGAAGCCCGCCGTAAAAAAGGACGGGGAAACAGCGGAGAAGCAGCCCCAGCAGCCCCAGGACGGGAAACAGGAAGCTGTCCCGGAGGAGGGCCAGGAGGTAGCTGCGGGCTTGGTAATGTCCCAGCCGGTGGTGCTTTTTGACGTGATCCCCGCGGAAAACGGCCAGCAGATCCCGGCCGGAGTCGATCCCCTGGCAGGCGTGCAGGAGCAGGCCCCCATACTCCAGGAGCAGGCGCTTCCGGAAGCCGTGCAGGAGCAGGCCGCTGCGCCGCAGCGGCCGGAGGTGGAAATCCCCCAGGAGCAGCCTGTACTGCAAGAGGCTGAACAGCCAGTCGCCCCAGTGGAGCCCCAGCCCGAAACCCCTGAAACAGAGGTGGAGGCAAGGCCCCAGGAGCAGCCAAAGCTTCAGGTGGAAAGCGAAACCACCCCTGTGGCGGATCAGGCTCAGGATGCTGACACAGACGTGCAGGAAATCTGGTATGACGGCGCCCGCCCCGTGTTCCAGCGGGAGACGGCAGCCCCTGTAAAGGTAGGGGAGAACTACGAGCCTGTGGCCCCGGAGGAGGCAGACGCCCCCCAGCAGCTTATGAACAGGCTGGGCCAGATGCTGGAGCAGGGCGACACCCATGTGGAAATCAACCTGGCCCCGGCAAACCTGGGTAAAATGACGATTTCCATCACCCGCACCCAGGAAGGCGCCCTTCATGTGGTGCTGGGCGCGGTAAGCCAGAAGGCCACAGATCTTCTGCAGCAGAACAGCGGGAGCCTTCAAAGCCTGCTGGCAGCAGGGAACCAGGGCGAAGTGCGCATTGAGGTGCAGCAGCAGGATCCCCAGGAGCAGCTCAACCAGTTCCTGAACCCCGACGAGCAGAACAGGCAGCAGCAGAACCAGCAGCAGAAGCCCCAGAAGCAGGCGGCCTCCGAAGACTTTATCCAGCAGCTCCGTTTAGGGCTGGTTGATAAAGAGGAGGAGTAAGCAAAACCAACTGAAAGGAGGGACAGCACATGGCAAATGATTACATGGGCGACCTTGCAACCATTATGAAAGTCCCAATCACCAACAAGGTGGCTGACAAGAGCACTAACAAGAAAGCTGGCTCCGACCTGGACATGACCGACTTCCTCACCCTGATGGTAGCGGGCTTTAAGAACCAGGACATGGAGAACCCGGCGTCCACCTCGGACATGATGAACCAGCTTGTGCAGATGTCCGTAGTAACCGCCATCAACAACATCAACTCCCTGATAAGCGAGTCCACTGTTATGACCTATGCCGCTTCCCTGGTAGGGAAGACCGTCACGGTGGCCAAGGCGGCTGCGGGCGGCAAGGGATATGACGAAATCGAGGGCGTTGTAACAGGCACCGGCACGTTAAACGGCAAGCAGGTAATTTTCCTGGGCGAGGATACCTACTACCTCACCGACATTATGGCAGTAGGCAAGCTCCCCGAACAGAAAGAGGAGATCGACCCGGACGGCGGCGCAACGGATAAACCCGATGGTTCCGGCGGAACAGAAGGCTCTGGCGGGACGGAAGGATCCGGTTCCACAGGCGGCGACAACGGCGTAAAGCCTGATGGCAATATGAATATTCCGTCTGCGATATAAGCCCGGGCTATTTGCAAGAGGAAGGATGGCCCAACCATGATTGACAGAATCTCAAGGGGGGCGGGGGTTGCCAATGCCCCTGGCACGAAGCAGGCAGCGGCTTCCCAGAAACAGCGCCAAAGCTTTGGGCAGGTGCTGCAGGGAGAGCTGCAAAACCAGGTGAACTTTTCCAAACATGCCATTTCCCGGGCAGAAGAACGGGGAATCGAGCTGACGCCCACCTTGATGGAAAAACTGGCGGGGTCGCTGGAAAAGGCCCAGGAAAAAGGCGCTAAAAACATATTGGCATTTGACGCCACACAGGCCTTCATCATTAACGTCCCTTACGGACGGGTCATCACAACCATGAGCCAGGATGAGATGAAGGAGAATATTTTCACAAACATTGACGGCGCTGTGCTCCTGTAAAAATAAATTATACAGATAGCCGGACCCACCGGGGGCCTTCTGCCCCCACGGGATGCTATGGCAGGCGGCCCGAATGACTGCCTGCCGGCAGCGCCCACATTATAAAGGAGAAATTATCCCTATGACTGGTGCAATGTATTCCGCTGTTGCCGGCCTGCGCGCTCACATGAACGCGTTGAACGTAATCGGCAACAACATTTCCAACGTAAACACAAACGCATATAAGGCCTCGCGCTATACATTCCTGGAGTCCATGTACTCCAACGTCCGCGGCGGTTCTGACGGCACCACCATCGTGGGCGGCAGAAACCCCGCCCAGAACGGCTATGGCGCCTCCATCGGCACCATCGACCTGGACATGAGCACAAAAAACTTCACCCCCACAGGCATCAACGGCGACTGCATGATCAACGGCAACGGCTTCTTCATCGTGGGTGACAAGAACAACGTAATCGGCAACAGCTCCGACCTGAAAGACATGCTCCTCACCCGCCATGGCGACCTTGCCTTTGACAACCAGGGCTATCTGGTAGACGGCAACGGCAAGGTAGTATATGGCTACCTGGCAACGGAGAAAATGGTGCAGAACGACGAGGGTGACTGGGTGCCTCAGTACGAGGGCCAACCCCACCTCACCGCCATGCGCCTGCCCATGACCGTGAAAAAAGAGTGCTGGGTCATGACAGACGCCCAAGGCCAGGTACACATTACTGGTGAAAAGCCAGCCGTAAGCCAAACGATTGATGGCATCACACTGGATGAAAACAACATCAACGAATGGATCCACAAAGAAGTAGGCGACTGCATTTCTCCCGGCTATCGGCAGATTCCGACCGCAGCGGACGGAACAGTGGCTCCTACAGATCCTTGGGAATTTGTGGATTATGAAAATTCAGAGTTTGTCAGCGACAGCCGCGCCCTGGTGGACAACATCAGCATTGATGAAAAGTCCGGACGGGTAACCGCCACCACCCAGAATGGCAAAGTGGTTGTCTGCGGATACATCGCCATCGCCAAGGTGGATAACCCCAACGGCGTTTCCCACATCGACGGCCACTATTATCAGGCGCTGGAAGGCGCGGGCCGCGTCCACGCCACCTCTATCGGCCACGCCGTGCAGAACAGCCATGGGCCGGTTATGGATAATACGACAAATCCGCCAACTGTGAAAGAGCCTGCAAGTTTAGGCTGGCGTGGCACTGATGCCAACGATCCCACTGTAGGTTCCGGTATCCCCGGCGAATACGAAGGCATCCTGAACTCCGGCGGCACCACCCTGATCACCGGCGGCCTGGAGTCCTCCGGCACAGACCTTGCTTCTGAAATCAGCAACATGATTCTCGTACAGCGCGGCTATCAGGCCAATACCCGTATCGTAACCGTTACAGACACCATGCTGGAAGAACTTGTGAACATGAAGCGATAAAAATAAACAAGGCCACCAAAAGCGGGGAAAATCCCAGAGGTTTCATCCCCGCTTCGGCGTGGCTGTATTGAGAAAGGCGATGAACTGGATGATCACACTGACTAAAACAAACAAGGAACGGTTTTTGGTGAACCACATGCAGATCGAATGTATCGAGATGATCCCCGGCACAAAGGTGGTCATGATGAACCACGACTTTTACCTTGTAGAGGAAAGCGCCCAGGAGATCATTCAGAAGATTGCGGACTATAACGCCAAGGTAATGGACATCCGCCGGGAAGTAACCGTAACAAACGCTAGAAGATAAGCGCAGACGCTGACATACAGCGCCCGGGAATATCGACTGAATGAGGGTGACGTTTTATGAACATAGGATATTTTATAGGTCTGCTGGTGGCAATCGCGGTTATGTTGCTGGGTATGATGGGCTTCCCCGAAATCAACCCTTCGCTGATAACAAACTTTGGCGACGGCCCTAGCGTTATGATCGTTATCGGGTGTACGCTGGGCATTGTTCTGGCCAGCTTCCCCCTGAAAACAGTGTTAGGAATCCCGAAGCATTTCGGCATTTTGCTGAAAAACCCCAAGATGACTTCCGATGTAGTCATCAACCGCCTGGTGGATTTGGCGGGCATTGCCCGTAAGGACGGCCTGCTGGCCCTGGAAGAACACGCCAACCAGGAGGAAGACCCCTTCTTTAAACAGGCTATTATGCTCATTGTGGACGCCAACGACCCCGACCGGGTCCGCGCCACCTTGGAGAATGATATAGAATGCATGTCCGCCCGGCACAACGCGGCCGCGGCCCTGTATGACAAAGGCTCTGCGGTGGCCCCGGCTTTCGGCATGGTGGGCACCCTGGTGGGCCTTATCAACATGCTGCAAAACATGGACCCCACCAACGGTTCCTCCACCATCGGCAAGGACATGGGCGTGGCCCTTATCACAACCCTGTACGGCTGTGTGCTGGCCCATATGATTTTCAGCCCCATCGCCAATAACCTCCGCGTCCGCGACGAGGACGAGGTGCTCATAAAGCTGATTATCGTAGAGGGCATCACCTGCATCCAGGCTGGTGAAAACCCCAAAATGCTCAAAGAAAAGCTCTTAACCTTCGTGGCGCAGAAGCAGCGCGAAAAGATTGGAGCAGGCAGCGGCGGCGGCAGCGGCGAGTAAGCTTCCCTGCCTGCGGCCCTGCATAGAAACTAGGTAAAGGAAGTGACTTGCTGCCATGAAAATGAAAAAGAGCGACGGGGGTGGCGGCGGCGCCAACTGGATGGACACCTATGGCGACATGGTTACCCTGTTGTTATGCTTCTTCGTGCTTTTGTATTCCATGTCCACTGTAGACGAAAACAAGTGGAAAGCTCTGGTGCAAAGCTTCAATCCGGACGCCATCGAAACCCCGACCGATCCAAAGGGCAACGATGGGCCTAACGCCGATCCCCTGCTGCCGAACGCTTCCTCCGATACCCTCTCCCCAGAGGATATAGACGCGAAAGCCGCCCAGGAGGAAGTGGATAACGCCATGGAGGATCTGTACCAGATGCTCATGCAGTATATCCAGGATTCCGGCAAGAACATTGAGGTAACAAAAGGTGACGGCGTGGTGTATGTAAACTTTGACGACACTGTGTTCTTTGACGGCGAGGAATACGTCATCAAGCCGGCAGGCGAAGAAACCCTCAATGTAGTCTGCGGCGTGCTGGACAATGCCGCCCCATACATCGACGAAGTCCGGGTGCTGGGCCACACCGCCCAGGCCAACGCAGACCGGCCCAATACCCCGTCAGTAGACCGGTTCCTGGCCTCGAATCGCGCTACCAATACTGTCATCTATATCCAGGAGCACACCAGCGTGCTGGATTCAGCCCGCCTGGTCAGCGAGGGATATGGCCAGCACAGGCCTATCGCTCCCAATGACAGCGAAGCCGGCCGTGCCAGGAACCGCCGGGTGGAAATGATCATTTCCGGCAAAAACATGCTGGATAAGCTGGGGGACAGCATCGAACAGTACCATACGCTTGTAAAGGGCGAGGCGCAAGCGCCCGAATCCTCTGCCCCATCTTCTGCCAGCCAGGAGGAATCCAGTACGTCCCATGACGCCGGGCTGAGTAACACAGAAGGGCAGGAGGGGTAGTCCATGGCGGAGGTATTATCACAAGCGCAGATTGACGCGCTTCTAAACTCCATGAACGGCGGGGGCGGCGATTCTTCCCCGAAAAAGGAAGAGGCCCCGGAGAAAAAATACCGCAAGTATGATTTCTCCAGCCCCCGGAAGTTTACAAAAGACAGGCTGAAAATGCTCAGCGGCATTTTTGATAACTATTCCCGCGTTCTCAACACCCGCATAAACGGCCTTGCCCGGGCCACTTGCGAGGTGGAAGTGGAAGGCGTGGAAGAGCAGCGGTATTTCGAGTTCGCCAACGCCCTGACAGACACCATGGTGCTTACCAGCGCCCACCTGAACCTGAAGGGGGAAGTAGAGGAAACCCCTGTGCTAATGTATGTAAGCACCCCCTTCATGGTCAGCATGATGGATCGCATGACTGGCGGGGACGGGGATGTGGTGGATGATCTGCCAGACGATTACGTTTACACGGATCTGGACTTAAAACTCTATGAAAGCCTGGTGAAGGATTTTGTCTCCATCATGGGCCGCAGTTGGGAAAACTACATCCAACTGGATTTTGAGTTCGGCAAGGTGGAGACAAACCCCACCTTGGTGCAGCTTATCGGCATGGACGAAACCGTCGTGCTGGTGGAGCTAAGCGCGAAATTCCCCAACGTGGAGGGCCGTATCAGTATCTGCCTGCCAGGAATGGTGCTGATGAATGTTTTCGCGGCAATCAACGCCGACAACCCCGCCAAGCGGGCGCACGAGGAGGACAACTCCGGGGAAATTATGGACAACCTGCGGGATTCCACCCTGGAGATACACGCCGAGCTTGCCCGCACCAGCCTGCGCTTGGGGGATGTCTACCGCCTCAGCGTGGGGGATGTCATAGACCTGAACCAGAAGCAGGACAGCCCGGTGTTCCTGCGCATAGGCGGGAACCAATGGTTTGACGGCCTGATGGGCGTAAGCGAGAAGAAATTAGCGGTGAAGATCAAAGAGGTATATCATAACGCCGAGAGAAGGGACAGTTTGGAAAATGAGCAATGATGTTTTTAGACCAATAGAATTAGACGCTATCGGCGAGATCATGAATATCAGCTTGGGTTCATCGGCCACAGCCGTATCCAACCTGCTGGACCACAGGGTGGATATCACCACGCCCACTGTGGAAGTGGTGAATGTGGAGGACTTCTCGCTAGGCTCCATTGAACCTGCCGTAGGCGTTGAAATCAAATACGTAGAGGGCCTGGAGGGCAGCAACATCATGCTGCTGCGCCTAAGCGATATCAAGGTCATTGTGGACATCCTTATGGGTACGGATACCCCCTTGGAGGACTTCGTGCTGGATGACCTGACCCTGAGCGCGGCCTGCGAGGTTATGAACCAGATGATGGGCGCGGCGTCTACCGCCTTGTCAGATTTCCTGGGGCGCGTGGTCAATATCTCCACCCCGCAAACCTTTGACGTATATGACCTGGACGCGTTCAAAAAGGAACGCATGCCGATAGAGTCCGGACCCATTGTAGCGGTTCGTTTTGCCTTGAGCATTGAGGGCAAGCTCAAGAGCGAATTTATGAACGTTATCTCCGTAGAGCTGGCAAAGGAGCTGATTGCAGGCTTTGGCCTGGATACAGAGGAAGAAACCCTTCCCGCCCCGGCCCCGGCCCCTGCACCCGCTCCCGCCCCGTCCTCTGGCGGCGTGATGAGCCAGGAGGAAATCGAGAAGATGCTGGCGGGGGGCGCGCCTGCCGC